>CACZOW010000307.1 GCA_902782885.1 uncultured Ruminococcus sp.
CGCGGGGACACCGTTATTGGCGCCGGGATAGATCATGGCGTCCTTCCAGGCGATGTCGCTCAGGTATACGGTGCTGCGGTCGGCAATGTCCGGCGGATTGGTGGGTGCCGGCGTAGGCACTTCGGTAGGTTCGGGCATCACAATGGAATCTTCCAGTTCCGCGGGAATTTTGAATCCCTCCGCCGCGTCCTTGGAAAAGATCGCGTTCGCCCAGGATGTAGTATCACAGTAAATGCTGTCGCCGCCGTCGTTCACCAGTATCTTCACTTCTTTCGCGCCTTCGATATTGACCGTGTAAGTATATGTGTCGGGGTAGCGCAGCACGCCGCTCTCCGCCGCCAGTACGCCGTCCACCCAGACTTCCGTACCCACCGCGGTACCCTTGATCTTATTTTCGCCCACGTCGCGGCCGGAGGCACGGTCTTTGCCCACGATCGCGTAAAACGTCTTGTACCCCTGGCCTTCGATGTTGTACACCAGGTATGCGGGTCCCTCTCCGCGGGGATGGAACGATATGCCGTGTTCATATTCGATGCCGCCTATGTTGATGTTGACGCCGGGCGTCATGCCGGTCTCATCGACCCAGTGCTTATTGCCTTCATCGATCGTCAATGCCTCCGTCGGCTCGAGCTCGCCCAGCAGCACGTACTCCCCTTCAGCGTGGCCCACGAGCACAAGGCTCGCCAGCAGCACCGCGGTCAATATCACGCAAATAAACTTATTCATAATTGTACCCCTCCCAGGTCGCTCAGATCATTTAAAACACGGTCAACGTTTCTTGATAAATACCAGCGCCGAACTGCCCGGCTCCGCCAGCGTCACCTCGAGGCCACCGTTCATGAGTTCCGCGCCGGTCATTGTTCGTTCGATCCGGCCGTCGCAGTCTTTGACCTCGTACTCCGCCGCACCGTCGAGTCCGTACAGCGCAAACGTCATCGTCTCCGTATCGTTCTTCTCGCCGCGGAAGCACAGCACCGCCGCGTTTCCGCCCGCCGGATCGTTATACTCCAGCGCGCGCCATACGGAAGGCGCTTTGTTCACCGCCGTCAATTGATACATGTCCTTATAATACAATTCCGCGAGATTCGCGTGTTCGTCCGCCGCCTGCAGGAGCAGGTCCCAGGGCGTGGATTTGCTGATGGAAGATACGTTGTAATTCGACCACGGCGCCAGCACCGACCGCATCTGGTACTCGCTCATGCCGTCCACCGAATACGCCTGCAGTTTGAAATACGGGAACCAGAGCGACACGGACATCAGCGTGGTCTGGCGTTCGTCGTAGCCGCCCGCGTTGCCGTCCCAGAAATCCGATATGTGGAGCGGAACTGCCCGGCGCATGGTCTCCAGATCGTTGCGGCCGCCGCCGGACGCGCAGGAATCGATGAACATATCCGGATAGCGCGCAAGGAAATCGTCCCAGAACTGAAGGTAGCCCTGCACATATTTATTCTCCGTGTATCCGGTGCGCTCGCCGGTCAATACTTCCCGGTCATACTGCTGCCACACCGGCGCGGGGTCAACGTTGAAATCCTGCCGGTAATAATCGATGCCGCCGTCGTCAATCACTTTAAATATCCGGGCTTCCAGCCATGCGCGCAGTTCGGGGTTGCCCAGATCCAGCAGCTGTCCTTCAAGCCACGTGCCGCCCGCGGCGGTGCCCAGCATCCACTCTTCTTTGAAATCTCTGTTGGCCTTCAGGAACGCGGTTTTGTTCAGCCGCACCACTTCCGGTTCGAACCAGAGCATCGTTTTGCCGCCGTGTTCGTGCATGAGCGCGGATACTTCCGCGAATTTGTCCGGGAACGCTTTTTCGTTGACCTGCCACATGCCGGTCTCGGGCCATGAGCAGCCTTCGCCTTTCGTGTCCACGTACCAGCCGGCGTCGATCCAGTAATAATCCAGCGTCATGCCGTGGCCGAAGTAGGCATTGACCGTGCGCTTCATGGCTTTGGTGTTGCTGCCCTGCACGACGTTGCCCCAGCCGATGCCGGGCTTCAGCAGCTCGCCGCGGGAATCGCGCGGCATATTGCAGTCAATAAACCAGCGCCGCCAGTGGTTCATATTGACCTTCTCGTCGCGGCCCTCGTAGCGGAGCAGCGCCACCAGCGGCGTGCGGATCGTCTCGCCCGGCTCCAGATGGGTGGCAATCTCATTCTGCCCGGCCCTCACGGTGACCACGCCTGCCTGCCCGCTCCGGAACTCCGCCTTCCAGCAGCCCGGCCAGCCGACGGCAATGAACGTGCCCCCGTCGCCGTGCTCCAGATTGAAATACGGGAAATTGCCGTGGGTGGGCCGTCCGGACGTCCCCTGCTTCTGCACCCGCACGCCTTCGCTCAGCGCCACGGAATACGGCGCGTACATATCGCCCAGATCGCCGTTGATGCCTTTAAGCACCGGGTCGGCGCCTTTAAACTCCATATCGCACGCCAGCAGTTCGCTGAACACGCCGGTGGCCTTGTCGTCCGCGGTAATATAGAGCGTCCATTCGAGGGCGTCAAAATCTTTATACGCCTTGGCATCCAGCCGGAATTCCGCGCCGCTGTCAATATGCTTAAACCGCACATCGTACCTGGTGCCGTCCGCTTCCTCTGACGCGGTCTGACTCAGCTTGGTAAAACCTGTGCCCAGTCCGCGCACTGACGCGCCGTCGTATTTGAACGATACCGGTACGGTCTCAGGCCTGGAGAGCATTTCTTCCAGTTCTTTGAGCGC
>CACZOW010000308.1 GCA_902782885.1 uncultured Ruminococcus sp.
CAGATGAACGACCCCAACGGGCTGGTGTACGACGCGGGCACGGGGCTGTACCACCTGTTTTTCCAGTGCAACCGACCGTTCGCGAGCGGTGTTGACGCTAAGACCCGCACCACCGGCTGGGGGCACGCGGTCTCCCGCGACCTGGTGACGTGGGACGAATTGCCGATGGCATTGACGCCGGATCTGCTGGGTGCGGCCTGGTCGGGTTCGGGTGTGGTGGACGCGGACAATACCTCCGGCCTCTTTGACGATTCGGTACCGCCCGAATCGCGCCTGGTAGTGTTCTACGCCAATGTATACGGCGACGAAACGTACGGCATGGCCAAGATCAGCATGGCATATTCGCGGGACGGGGGCATATCCTGGATCAAATACGCGGGCAATCCCGTGGTGAAAAACACCGGCAACCGCTTCGGCGCGGGGCTGCGCGATCCTAAAGTCATCCGTTACGAAGATCCGCGGCTGGAGGGCGGCTGGTGCTGGCTTATGGTGACCTGCGGCGACACTCATCTGTTCGCGTCCAGAGATCTGATCAACTGGGAAGTGCAGGGCGGCATCGTGCGCGACGTGAACAACAAAATCGTGGAATGCGAGTGCCCGGACCTGTTCCGGCTGCCTGTTGACGGCAACGAAAACGATCAGAAATGGGTCCTCACCTGCGGCGGCGTGTCGTATCTGCTGGGGGATCTCGTGATGACCGACCGGGGCTACATAAAATTTCAGGCGGAGACCGAACCCATCGTGAACCTGAACGGCATCGCCGACCAGATCCCGGGAATCAAAGCACCGGAAATTTACGCCACGCAGACGTTCTACACCGATCCCGCCGGGCGCCGCGTGTCGATGAGCTGGATCCGCGATCCGTATCAGGACTGGCGCGACAAGATCTGGAACTCCGCGCAGTCGCTGCCGCTGGAAAATACGCTGCGCACCTTTGACGGAAATATCAGGCTCTGCCGCTATCCGGTGACAGAGATTGAGGCCGCGCGGAAGCAGCTGCTGTTTTCGACGAGCGGCGTTGACGTCGGGCCCGGTTCGGACAATATATTGTCCGCACTGAACTCCGACTGCTTCGATCTGGTGGCGGAATTGACCCCCGGTACCGCGGACAATATCGAATTCGGCATCCGCGCGGACGACGCCGGGAACGCTGATCTTAAAGTGCGTTTCAGCGTTTCCGAAGGCGTGCTGTACGTGACCAAGGGCGGCGACGGCTGGCAGGGCGAATATCATCCCGAAATGCACCTCACCGCAGACGGACGCATAAAACTGCGCATCATGCTGGATAAGACCTGCTACGACGTGTTCGGAAACAATGGTGAGGCCGCGGTGCAGGGCATCCTGTACACGCAGACTGATGCGGCCGGACTGTACTTCAAAGCGGACGGCGACGCGCGGATAGATTCGCTGGAGGTATGGGAGATGGGTACGCACGACGACAGCTCCGATAGCGGCGCGGACAGCGACACGGCTGATGATGCCGGAGCGGGCGAAGGCAAACGCGGGCTCACCGCGGGCAAAGCCGCCCTCATCGCGGCAGGTGCGTTTCTCGGCACGCTGGCGCTCTCCGGCGCAGTCCTTGCGGTGGCAAAACACAAAAAGAAATGAGTGATCTCAGATGACTGACGACCGGCTGATCTATATGACGGGCAACGGCCGCATCGCGGCCTCGTTCCTTAACGGCGACCTTTACGAAGCGTACGGGCCGCCGTACACGTCTCCCTCGCTGTTTTCCTCGCGGTTTGCGGATGGCGCGCGTGCGGGCGCTCCCGAGCGGCTGGGGCGGGCGCCGGTGTGGCGGGTGGAATTGTCCGACGGAAACGGCGGTCGCGGCGCGGTCACGGATTTTGCGCTGGGCGAGCTGCCCGTGGTGGTGCGCAGCGTCAACTGGACGGGGGACAGACCCCTGGTACTGACGCTGCGGGGCGACGCGGAAAAACTGGAGTACATGCTGCCGTACGTTCATCCGGAGAGGCTTGGCGTTGTCAGACCGATCTGCGGCGGTGCGCCTGCGCCGGTGCTGATCAAATCGAAGCGGGGCAATTACGCGTACAACGATTATCCGCTGCCGTTCCCGCAGTTCTTCGTTGTCCGCGCCGAGGGAGACGTCAGCGTGGAGCGGAGCGGCGGGTTTGACCTTGTTTTCCGCGTGACCGGCGAAGCACAGCTGATGCTGATCGGCGGCCCCGATTACCCGGACGTATGCGTCAATTATCAGAAACTGGATGAATTGTGCGAAAGCGCCCGCGGCGGTGCTCTCACCGATAAGCTGCTGGCGGACGTGTATTCCCGCTGGTCGCGGATATTCGAGCGGGTGACGTGCCTTGACGAACTGCCCGAAACGCTGCCCTGCCGGGAGGCACTCGTCGAAACTGTCGAGGCGGCGGTCATCGGCATAATAGTGCAGCAGGGCGCGGAGGGCGGCGTTCTGGCGGGCCATCCGTACCACCTGGGGTATGTGCGCGATCAATACGGCGTCGCGGAAGGGCTGATCAGTCTGGGGCTGGTGCCGGAGGCGCGCAAGGTGCTGGATTTCTATGTAGATACTTTCCGAAAATGCGGCAAGATCCTCAACGCGCAGGGCATCGGCGTGCCCGGCCTGTTCCATTTCGCGGAAAACGACGCCTCCGAGATCACAGGCTACCTGCTCGCGCAGTTCTTCCGGTATATGGACGTGTCCGGCGACCGGGAGTTTTTGGATGACAATGTTGACTTCCTGCGCTGGCTGTTCGAGCGGCAGGCGGGGACAATGCGCGCCGGCGAGCTGCCGTTCAACGGCGACGAGACTTATATTGCCTGCGGGCTGCTGGGCCGGGACGCGGTGTCCGACGGCAGCGCGGAGGCAACGCTGCTGTTCATCCGCTCCGGCAAACGCCTGGCGGATTTCCTGGATGAACAGGGAGCGCCGCAGTGTGAGACCGAACGGATACGAGCGCTGACGGATGAGGCGGAGCGCGGCTTTTCGAATCATTTTATCGTTGACGGCCGCTACTGCGTCAACGACCCCGACACCGCCGATCTCTTCATGGAACCCTGGCGCTACGGCGTCTGCATGGCCTGCGGCAGTTTCGGCTGGACGCAGCTTGGCCGCGGGCGTTCATACCTGTGCCCGCATTGCCTCGCCGCCGGGAAAACGCGCGACAAAATTGACCGCCGCGAGAGCCTGCCCAGCAGTCTGCTGATGCCCGCTTACCTGGGGGCGGATCTGCCGGAAATACGGGACAGCGTTGTCCGCGAGATAGAACGGATCCTGTCGGATTTCGACCGCACCGGCCACGCGTACTCGGTGCCGGAAGGGAAGCTGAACGTGGGCTACGACTACGGCCTGCTGCTTTTCAATATGCTGCACTACGGCATCCCCGGGGCGGAACGTATATACCGCCGCATCCTCGCCATGCGCGACGGCGTGGGGATGTATTCGGAAACGTATATAGAGGGATGCCCGACGGGAACGCGGTTCCGGCCCTGGGAAACGGCGATCAATATTTCAGCGCTTTTGAAATTCGCGCGGACGTATTATTCTGAATAAAAAGATGCTTCAGGTGCGCGGCGGGCGTGCGGGGCGCGCGGTCACAGTCACAGTGTTTTCAGCAGTCCCAGCAGCCGGTTCGCGATGATCTCGTGGCCGGCGCGGCAGGGATGGAGTCCGTCCGGAATGAACAGTTCCTGCACCTTCGGGATCGCGGGCTGCATGCCGGAGTTCTTCCAGAGATCCAGCACGGGCAGCGAGTAGTATTCGCACACTTCGCGGATGATATCCACATACAGTTTGAGCGGCGCGTACGTGCCGACGGGCTTGAAGCCGCCGTCGCCGTCCGGGCAGTTTTCGTTGAGGCGGTGCAGCGGCGTGATAAATACGATCTCCGCCAGCGGGTAGCGCGTCTTCAGGTGCGTGATCAGCGTGTGCAGCGCGCCGTAGAAGGTGTCAACGGTGCGGTCAGACATTGTCCCCGGCATCGCGTCGCCGTGCCCGAAGTCGTTGGTGCCGCCGAAGACGACAATAACGTCCGCGTCCGGGTCCATGCTGTCAACGCGCGAATCATAGTACTGATCCCAGAGCGGATTGACGGATTGCGCTTTGTTGCGGGCGATCCTGGTGCCGCCGATCCCGTAGTTCCGGCACACCGCGCCGGTCTTTTCCGCGATGATCTGGTCAAATCTTAAATCCGTACCGCAACCCTCGGTAATGCTGTCGCCCAGAAAGTTTATCTTTTTGCCTTTAAGTTCCATGTCGCTCTCTCCTTGTTAATCTGCCGCTCGTGCGGTCCTGCCGATATACTACCATCGCGGCGCGGAATATACAAGGGTCAATTGTTGCGGTGATTTTTCGGGGTGAAGTTTTCGGGTGCGATTTTTCTGGAGGGGCAATTGTCGAATTGTCGAAGCGCTTTTCGCGATTTCTGAAAAAAAGTGAAACTTGGCCGATTTTTGAGAAATTGGCTCCTTCTCCGGAGCTGCGGCTGCTTCCGGATCGCCTTCAATAGGGGCGGAAGAGGGTGTTTGGGGTCAATCATAGTGATTTTCGGGCTTGAATACCGCTGATCCGCTGATCTCGGAGCGCGGAACCTGCCCCTGAAGCCGGAAACGCACGGGTTTTCAGCTGCATTTTTCTGAAAAAAAGTGCAACTTGGCCGATTTTTGAGAAATTTCTGATTTCGCGACAAAAAAATGAGCGAGAGCGCCGGGCAACGGGCGCAGCCCGGGCGGCTTTGAAAAGATCATCCCATCTTTTGAAGAGGGATCGCATTTTCTGATTTTTCTTGCAAAGCGCCTCTTATCAAACTATTTGCAAGAAGCGCGTTCTTCACTAAGGTTAAAAATGAACCTGAATCCTCCGCTTTTTCTTGCAACCACACTTATAACTGGCTGTTTGCAAGAAAAGCACTCTTCACAAAATGCAAAAATGATTAACAAGGCAAACCCATTCACGCGTAAGCCCTGCCGTCAGTGTGCACTTGCCCTGCCGTCAGTGTGCACTTGCCCTGCGGTCAGTGTGCACTTGCTCCTGCAGTCTTGCGCTCTCCTTGCGCACTCGTTTTCTTGAAATCATTCGCTCATTATGGTACAATACGACAGAAAAGATACATAAGAGGAGGCGCGGCTGTGTTTGAGTATATAAGCGGGACATTGGAGCATACGGGACCGGATTACTGTGTTGTCGACGTTGCCGGGATAGGGTTCCGGCTGAACACGTCGGCGCGCGTTGCCGCCACGGTCGGGCATAAAGGCGATAAAGTGAAATTGTACACTTTCCTGAACGTTAAGGAAGACGAACTTTCGCTGTTCGGCTTCGGTTCCAAGGAGGAACTGGCGGCGTTCGAAATGCTCATCACGGTGAGCGGAGTAGGGCCGAAAGTCGCGCAGGCGGTGCTGAATACATTGTCCCCGTCGGAATTCTGTCTGGCCGTTGCCACCGGCGACCACAAAGCCATCAGCCGGAGCAAAGGCGTCGGACCCAAGCTCGCGCAGCGCGTAGTGCTGGAACTCAAAGACAAAGTAGCGAAAGATCTCGGCGCGGAGAAAGCCCCGGATATTCTGGTGGAGGCGGTGCCGGCCGGTTATATAGGCAGCGACGCGGTGGCGGCGCTGATGGTGCTGGGCTACAGCTCGAAAGAAGCGTCGGACGCGGTGCGCAAAGTATTCAAAGAAGGCATGACGCTGGAAGAGACCGTGCGGCTGGCGCTCCGGCAGGTGTAGAGACCGTGCGGCTGGCGCTCCGGCAGGTCTGAGCGATCCCGGACAACAAAAGACAAACCGCCCCGGACGTTGCGCTCCGGAACGCGGGCAATCACTGAAGCGAGGCTCAAATGGAAGACGACAGGATCATAGCGACAACGGCGCGCGCATACGAAGAGACCGAGGAGGCCTCCCTCCGGCCGCGCAGATTTGACGAATATATAGGACAGGAAAAGGTGCGCAGCAACCTGTCTGTGTTTATCCAGGCCGCCCGGGAGCGCAAGGAACCGCTGGACCACGTGCTGCTGTACGGACCGCCCGGACTGGGCAAAACGACGCTCGCGGGGATCATTGCCTCCGAAATGGGCGTAAACCTGCGCATCACCACCGGCCCCGCCATCGAAAAAGCCGGCGATCTGGCCGGGCTGCTCACCAACCTGAACGAATTCGACGTGCTGTTCATCGACGAGATACACCGTCTGAACCGCTCCGTGGAGGAGATCCTGTATCCCGCCATGGAAGATTTCGCGTTCGACATCATCATCGGCAAGGGCCCCGCGGCGCGCTCGCTGCGCATGGACCTGCCGAAGTTCACGCTGGTGGGGGCAACGACCCGCGTCGGCCTGCTTTCCGCGCCGCTGCGCGACCGTTTCGGCGTGGTCAACCGCCTCGAGATGTACACGGTGGATGAACTCTCGCGCATTGTCCGCCGCAGCGCCGGGATACTTAAAGTCGAGATAGACGACGGCGGCGC
>CACZOW010000309.1 GCA_902782885.1 uncultured Ruminococcus sp.
AAGAAAATCCTAAATAATCCCACTTGCCTTAGTCTAAAATTTCACTCGCCTTATGAATCATTTTGTGTACTTCATGCGTGAGCCCTGCAAGTGCGACACTCAGCATATTGACATTTATTTCCGCACATTGTATAATGCAAACTGTCTCATATGAGACAGTTTGTCACCCGTTGAAGGGTCATAGACGCAATTCAACACACGCCTGGAAAGGAAAGATCCGCTCATGACGCAGAACTCCAAAATAATTGACATCCGCGACTTCGGCGCCGCAGCCGGGCGCCCCGAACTGCAGACCGAAGCGATACAGCAGGCGCTCGACGCGTGCGCGGGGACGGGGGGCGTTGTCAGCGTGCCCAAAGGCGTCTTCCGCACCGGCGGCCTGCTGATGCATTCCGATACCGAGTTCCATCTGTGCGCGGGCGCGGCGCTCATCGGCAGCGACGACTGCGAAGACTATCCCGTGTTTCCGGTGCCCGACGGCGTTGACCTCCGCACCGACATGGAGATGATCACGCACTACTATAACGACCGGCCGTGGAAAGAGTACCGGCGGGCAATATTGTCCGCGTACGGCGAGCGCAACGTTGCGGTGACCGGCGAAGCGGGCGCAGTGATCAACGGTGCGGACTGCTTCGATGCAAACGGCGAAGAAGGCTTCCGCGGCCCCCACGGCCTGTTTTTCAGCAACTGCGAGAATATCCGTCTCGAAGGCTACACCATCGAGCGCTGCGGCAACTTCATGCACCAGATCGATAACTCCGTCCATATCCGGATGCGCGGGGTCACTTCCCTCGCCGGCCACGACGGCGTGCATCTGCACTGCTGCCGGGACACGCTGATCGAGAACTGCGCGTTTATAACCGGGGACGACTGCGTTGCCGGCATCAACATCCGCGGCCTCACGCTCCGCGGCTGCGAACTCAACACGTCCTGCGACCTGTTCCGGATCGGCGGCACGGACATCACCGTGGAGGATTGCCACATGTACGGACCGGGCAAGTATCCGCACCGGATGACCGTTGTCCGCGGCAAAAACGACGTGCTCCCCGACCACATGGGCCGCCACAATCTGCTCACGGTAGTCGAATATTTTTCCAGCGAGACGTACCCCTCCGAAGTGCCCGCGGACCGGATCGTGTTCCGCAACTGCACCATCGAGAACCCCGACCGGTTCATGCACTATGAATACGGTACGCACACGCTGCAGACCGGTACTCCGCTCACGGGACTGACGATTGAGGACTGCGTGATAAGCGGCGTGCTGTACCCGTCTCTGGTCAAAGCGAAAGCTGACGCGCCGCTGACGGTCACGCTCCGCCGCGTCAAAGCCACCGGCGCAGACGGCGGGCCCATCGATCTGTTCGACGGGCAGGACGTCAATACAAAGATCATCACCGACGACACGCCGGCCGGCGCCAATACGCCAACCGGTACCGGCAGCAACGCCCGGCTCAGCGCCTGCGAATGGCTCGCCGGGATCGGCGACACGGAAGCGCGCGAATTCAAAGCAGGCGATGTGATCTACTCGCCCCGGAAATACCGGAAAGCGCTGGGCATCGTGCTGTCCGGTGAAGTAATTGTGACACGCAAAGGCGATACCGGCGTGCTGCTGAACACGCTGAAAGCCGGCGACGTGTTCGGACTGGCGGCGCTGTTCGGCGCCGGCGAAACGGCCTCGGGGCCCTGCGAATTTGCCACCGAGATCCGCGCCCGCACCAACGCGTCGATCCGGTTCATCCCCGGCGAGACCGTGAAACAGCAGGTACGCACCGACCCCGAATTCGCCGAAAACTACATCCGGCTGCTCTCTGAAAAGGTGCGGTTTCTGAACCGGCGCATTGCCGACTTCACCGCCTCCGACACCGAACGCAAGCTGGCGGGGTACCTTGCCGCCTGCCCCGCGGACGACCGCGGGATCATCCGTCCCAACCGCTCCGCCCTCGCCCGAACGCTGGACATTGGCCGCGCGTCTCTCTACAGGGCGCTGGACTGCTTCGAATCCAAAGGTCTGATCCGCAAGGCGGACAGAGGGATACAGATCGTTGACCGCGAGGCGCTCCGGGCACTCACTGCCCGCGAAACCGCCGCAATATAGATACAATCATTCGAAAGAAGGAATCAAAATGAAAAAACTTGTCAAAATCGCTGCTCTCCTGCTCGCCGCGGCGCTGCTGCTCACCGCGCTGTTCGGCTGCAAAAAGAACGATAAACAGCCCGCCGACGACTACGTGCTGCGCGTAGGTACGCTCTCCGGCCCCACCGGCATGGGCATGGCCAAACTGATCAAAGACACCGGCGAAGGCGGCGAGAAAGCCGGCAAATACGACATTCAGCTGTTCTCCTCTCCCGACGAGATCCGCGCGGCGCTGCTGAGCGGTTCGCTGGACGTGGCGGCGCTGCCGGTCAACCTGGCCGCGGTGATCAACGCCAAGACCGACGGAAAGTATAAAGTTGCCGCCGTCAACACCCTCGGCGTGCTGTACGTGCTGGAGGCGGGCGACACGATTCATTCCGTTGCCGACCTGGATGGCAAAAAGCTGCTCGCCACGGGCCAGGCGTCCACGCCCGAGTACATCCTGAATTACATTCTCGCTCAGAACGGCGTCAACGCCGACGTCGAGTACAAGACCGAGCACAGCGAGCTGGCCACGCTGCTGATCAGCGGCAAAGCCACGCTGGGCATGCTGCCCGAGCCCATGGTCACCACGGCGCTCTCCAAAAATCCGAATCTCCGCATCGCGCTGGACCTCACCGAAGAGTGGAAAAAGACCGGCAACGGCGAAGCGGTCCAGGGCTGCATCAGCGTATCCGCGGACGTGATCGCGAACCACAAAGCGGTGCTGGACGGCTTCCTGAAAGATTATAAGGCCTCCGTTGACTTCGTGAACGGCAACATCCCCGAAGCCGCGGAGATCATTGCCTCCGCCGGCATCGTGCCCGCCGCGGCAGTGGCCGAAAAGGCGATCCCCAACTGCAATATCGTGTACATCGACGGCGACGAAATGGTCAATATTCTGACCGCATTCTACGGCGTGCTGTTCGCGGCCAACCCCGCCTCCATCGGCGGCGCCATGCCCGGTGCGGACCTGTACTACAAGCCGTGATCAGCGCATAAAGCCAAAGCCCGCGCGCCCGCGCAGGCCCGAAAGGACGACAATGAAGTCTGTAACTGTCGATAAAGACGGCACCCGCACATACCTCCCCCGCCGCAAGCGGTCAAAGGCCTCCGCCGTATCGGAAACGCTGCTTTCCGTTGCGGCGGTCGCCGCGTTCTGGCTGGGGATATGGTTTCTGCTGGCTTTAAGAACGGGGACAGACCTGCTGCTGCCCGGACCCGGCACGGTGCTGCGCCGCCTTTTCAGGCTGGCGGGGGAGCGCGTATTCTGGCGGGCCACCGGCCAAACGCTGCTGCGCATCCTGCTGGGATATGCCGCGGGCGTGCTGTCGGGCACGTTACTGGCCGCGTTGACCGCCTGGAGCCGTCACGCCGCCGCGCTGTTGTCCCCCGCGGGCCGCATAGTCAAAGCCACCCCTGTAGCGTCGTTCATCATTCTGGCGCTGGTGTGGATCCCCGCGGACAACATCCCCTCGTTCATCGTTTTTCTGATGGTGACGCCCATCGTCTGGGACGCGCTCAGGACCGCTCTGGAGAACACCGCTCCGGCGCTGCTGGAAATGGCGCGGGCGTACCGTTTCGGCCGCGTACGAACCGTGCTGAACGTTTACCTGCCCGCTGCGCTCCCCGCGTAT
>CACZOW010000310.1 GCA_902782885.1 uncultured Ruminococcus sp.
GCGCCGCGGGAGCCGATGTCCATGTACGGCGTGGCGGCGCCGGAAATGTGCGGCAGCACCAGTATGCCGGTGGGATCTTCGGAGCGGAATTGACGCTCCAGATATTTATGGACGGTGAGGCCTTCCGCCGCGGCCAGTTCGGCTTCTTTCTTGGCGTAATTGTCGACGTACCACTGCATCAATCCGCCGCCGCTGTACGAAAACGCGTACGTGGCGTACTTGCCCGGCACGGCGTGAGGGACGATGCAGAAATTGCCCCGGCTCATTACACGCGCGTCCGGCAGACTGTCATATATCGGGGTCAGGCACTGCACCGTGCCCGCGCCGTCGACCGCCACGCTGCCGTCGAACGCGCCCGCACCTACCGCCGCCGCCACCTGATCGTGGGGCGCCAGTACGATGCGGCACTCCGGATCGATACCGGTGCGCTGCGCCACTTCGGGCAATACTTTGCCCGCTACCGTGCCCGCGGGCACCGGGCGGTCAAACAGCGCCTCGTCGATCCCCGCCGCGGTCAATATCTCCCGGCTCCAGCCGAGGGTATTGATATCGAACGCCATGGTGCGCGTTGCCAGCGAATAGTCGATCAGCGAGCTGCCGCAGAGCCGCATTGCCGCAAGATCCGCCATCAGGCAGACGTGTTTTGCCCGCGCGTACACCTCCGGGCGGCGGCGCTTCAGCCACATCAGCTTGCCGATGGAATACATCTCGTGGGGCTTCAGGCCGGTGATGGATATTATGCGGTCCGCGCCGAGCTTCTCCGTCAGCTCCCGGCATTCCTCCGCGCCGCGGGGATCGGTGTACAGCATGGCGTCGTGGAGCGGTTCGCCCCGTTCGTCCGTCAATACGAACGACTCGCCGAAACTGGTGATGCCTATGCCGGCAATGTCCGGATGCTGCGCCGCCAGCTCCGTAAGCGCCTCGAAAATGCCCTCGATAAGCGCCGCGGCGTCAACTTCGTGACCTCCCACTTTGCGCCGCACCGGATAGTCGCGGTATGCTTTGCCGAGGTAGTTGCCCGCTCCGTCAAAGACCACGAATTTGCAGCCGGTGCTGCCTATATCAAGTCCCGCTATCTTCATTCGATCTCCACCCAGTCGTAGTGCAGGTACGTGGTGAACGCCTCTTTGAGCACGTCGCGCACGCGGCCTTCCGTTACGGCGGTATGGTGTTTGAATCCGCCGCGGGCCAGTTTTATCAGCTTGTTCTGCAGATCCGGCACTTCCGCCACACCGCCGCAGCCGAAGAAGCCGTCTTCGATCGGCTCGTCGGTAAAGCGCGCTTCGGAGGCGTACATCACGATCTTTCCGTCTTTGGTCTGGCAGTTGGATATGGTGATGGGCATCGGTTTGATGCGGCCTTCATTGCAGCCCCAGCCCGAGCCCGGATCGGTCTTGTCGAACATTTTGTGGTTGGTGACGGTGCCCTTGCAGGTCATCAGGCCCTGCGCCACGGGGCCGCAATGGAACAGGATGACTTTGTTTTCATCGTCGCCGTAGTTGTTGTTCCAGTCCAGCACCGCCGAAGGTCTGCCTGAGGCCAGCGTCAGCGCGCGCATGCTCACCGCGGAGCACATGTCGATCTCGCAGGAGGCGGCAATGCCCCGGTCGTTCAGTTCCGAGAGCAGCACGCAGGGGCAAACTCTCAAATACGTTTCCATCTCGTTCCAGCAGCGCAGCGCCAGGGCGTCGAGGCGGTATTCCGCGATGTATTCGTCAATGACCACCGCGAGTTTGCCCAGCGTCAGCAGATTCGACGCCGGCACGCCGGAAAAGTCGGTATAATTCTTCAGATAATCGAGTTTCGCGGCGACAACAGGGTCGTCGTCCGCCTTTGCGCCGACCTTCGCAAATACTTCGCTGAGGTCAAAAGACTCTACGTTGATGCCGTATTTCTGCATTGCCAGCTCGTCGAAGCGCACCGTTTTGAAGGCGGTGGTGCGGGCGCCGATGCAGCCGATGTTGAAGCGCTTCATTCCGCCCACCACGCGGCACACCGCGGCGAATTCGTCCAGATTCTCCCGGAATTTCGGCGTGAGCGGATGCACCACGTGGGGCTTCAGCACCGTAAACGGCACCCCGTACTGGGTGAACACGTCGGTGACGGAGAACTTGCCGCAGTACGCGTCGCGGCGGTGGGCGAAGTCCATTTTTCCGATCTCGTCGGGGTACGCCTGCATCAATATAGGCACGCCCGCGTCCTGCAGCGCCATGATCGCGCCGTTTTCGTCGGCAAATATCGGCATGGAGAATATAACACCGTCGTACTCGCCTTCATGGGACTTAAGCCAGCGGGCGTACAGCAGCCCCTCTTCCCGGGTCTCGATGCCGCCGTACCGGGTGAGCGAAGCGTCCATCATGATGTAGTCGTATCCCGCGTCGGTAACGGCTTTCACCATATCGTCCCGGGCGCCGTAGATCAGTTCGCCGGGCATGAAGCCGCGATTGCAGAACGCCAGTGCGAATGTGAGTTTCTTATTCAGCTCAGCCATTGTTTTTAACCTCCGAAAACTCTATTTTTACCGTATTGGTGATGCTTTCAAACGCGCGCAGCACCTTCAGCGTGCCGTTTTCGCGCTCTTCGTGTCTGCCGTGGATGAAACAGTTCGTCGGCTCCAGTCCCAGCACGTAATCCCCCGCGGCCATGCATCGCCACTGGGAAAGCACCGGCAGCGTGTCGCCGCTCCAGGAAATGGTCATGCTTACTCCCAGTTCCGGATTGTCCAGCCGCGCGCGGAAATCCCGCTCCATAA
>CACZOW010000311.1 GCA_902782885.1 uncultured Ruminococcus sp.
CCCTTTAAAGCGTATCATTCAAACCGGAAGGAACGCACGTCCATATCGCTGCCGTCGAACAGCAGCCAGACGGACTGGGTTCCTTTCGGCGTTTTTTCGAGGACTGCTGCCGCGGTGCTGCTGCCGTCTCCGGAGAGCTCCGCGCAGCCTATCCTGCCTTCGTGTTCCGTCATGAGTATTATCCGGCCGCGTCCGGAGGCGTTGACGACCAGTCTGCGCGCGCCGCTGCCGAAATCGATCGGTCGGAATTCCGCCCAGGCTTCGAGCCAGTTGCCGCCGCCGCAGCGGGTCAATAACTCGCGCCCGGGATAAAGCGGATCGGGGGCAATGTACAGGCTGCCTTTCATCCGGCAGGCCAGTGAAGCGTCAATTTCCGAAAACGCGTCGATCGGTCCGGACGCGCCCGCCGAAGTCATCGGCACTTCAGGAATACTTCCGTCCTCCCGGATCGTGATCGGTTCCGCGCACATGCGCCGGCTGGTGCCGCTGTTCTGGCTGGAGCGGTGATAGAACACGAAAGTGCGTCCTTTAAAGCCTTCAATAGAGCCGTGGTCGTTCCAGGTACAGGGATCGCAGTAAATGTTGTCAACGATCACGCCGCCCTTTTTGTACGGCCCCAGCGGCGAATCCGACACGGCGTATGACAAACACGTGGCGCGTCCGCGGGAAATATCCGTGTAAACGATATAATAGCGTCCGCCGATCTTGCGCAGCGAAGAACCTTCATGAAAACCGTGCTGCTGTTCGGTGAGGATGTTGTCCGTGAACGTGCTCATGTCGAGTTCGTACATATTGTCCCTGAGCCGCGCGCCGCGCAGATGAAATTGTCCCCAGAGGTAGTACGCGCTGCCGTCGTCGTCAACGAATATTGCGGGGTCGATACCGTCTCCGTCCGCGCCTTCGATCCGGTGCACGTCCCCGTACGGGCCTTCCGGAAGGTCGGCGGAGGCCACGGCTTCGAACGCGTTGGCCCCGCACATATAAAGGTAATACCGGCCGTTTTTGCAGATCATGTCCGGCGCGTACAACGGCACGCCCGGCGCCCACGGAATGCCGGGGTGATCCGGCGAGTTTTCAAACACGGCGCCGTGATCCACCCAGCGTTCCAGCAGGGGATCGTCCGTGGACCAGACGTGGTGCACATTTCCGCAATAGTCTTTGCTGCCGGAGGTGTCTGTGGAGCCGACCATGTACAGCCGTCCGTCCGGGAAAACGTGCGCCTCGCCGTCAGCCATAAAAAAAGATCTCGGTAGCAAAGGATTCATATTTCGCCTCCCGCCGCGGGCGCGGCTTTCGTTCAAGTTTTATTTTACGCGTTTAAAAACCCAGTAATCTTCGGTGTCGGGATTGCCTTCGTTGTCGATATCGGTAAGAGTCAATTTATTGCCGCTGAGTTCGTAGAACACAGCGTCCATGTCAAATAATTCGCCGTCTTCGTTATAGAAAAGCATCGACAGCACTTCTTTTATTTCGTATGTTCCCTCATATACGACCTCGCCGTCGGATTTCAGTTCGAACCTGCCGTTTTCGGCGAAGGTATAAGTGGCGTCATAGTCGTCAGCAATCCATTTTCCGACGATGCTGTCCGCCTTTTTGGCTTTCCCGCCGGCACGTTTAAGAACGAGTTCTTCTTCGGGACTGTAGGAGACTTTCAGGGTATTGCCGCCGACCTCGATGAGGGTCAGGATCGTCTCCGGGTAGCCGTCGTCTTCGTAATTCACGACCATCATTTTTTTGAAGGCAAATTTGGCCGTGTGTCCGTCATCCGATCTCTCGCCGTTGTCAAAAGAACCGTCGCGCCCGAACGTGATCCGGGTGTCTTCATCGTCCTCGAGCTGCCAGGTTCCGGCGATCATATTGATCTTTGCTTTCTCGCTTTGGGCACCCGACCCGTTTATAGGGGCGCACGAACAAGCTGCGGCGGCGATCAAACCGCATATGAGCGCAAGCGCGATTGCGCGTACAATTTGTTTTCCGATGCTGTTTTTCATGAAATATGCTCCTTTCGGTCCTGTCATGATATGACTTCAGCCGCATTATATCATTTTATTGCCGGCATGTCACGAAATAATGTGCCTGCGCATGATCCCTGCGCATGATCCAAGCATGCTTCAAGTTGATTTTCAGTCGGGGATAATATATAATTCAAAAAACGAGTTGACCGTCGGCACTGCACCGCGGCGGCAGGAAAAAGGGAGGATGGGACATTGGCCGAAACAGTATTATTGGAGAGCCGTGAATTGCAACCGAGGATCATTATCGTTGACAACGGACACATCTCGCAATTGCCCGTTTTCCGAGACCTGACTGTGGGCAGAAGTACCGAGACTATAAAAGCCGACCTGAACTTTCAGCACAATTACGTTTCGCGGCGCCACGGTCTGATCGGCTTTGACGAAAACGGCGCGTACTATGTTGACACCGCCAGCAAAAACGGCACGTTTTACAACGGGGTCAGATTGGCGCCGGAACGGAAACAGTACCTGTCCAACGGCGACGTGCTGCAGATCTTCGGCGGCGTTCCCAAAACGGAAAGCGACGTCGTGGTGATCGTATATGTAACTGATTATCCGGAAACGTTTTCTGAACATTTGATACAGATTCCTCAAAATTCAACTATCGCCGAGATTAATATCGGGCGTTCAAGTAATACGGGTATCACGCTTGGAGGCAACACGATCTCGGCCAATCACGCGTCGTTTTTCACCGTACAGGACGGCTGGGCGGTCATTGACCACGACAGCAAAAACGGAGTTTTTCTGAACAACCAGCGGATCAAACAGCCCAGATATCTGCGCGTCGGTGACTGCATCAGGATCTCAAACATTTACTTCTTCTACCTGGGAAATTCGATCATTTATCAGTCTTCAAGCGGACAGCAGATCGACAGTCCGGCAAGTTCCGGCAGGGCCGCTCCCGAGGCCTCCCTGGACATCCACATCGTCGAACGCAGCGTCTGGCAGCGCGCCCGCAAACTGATGCTGCTGCAAAACATCAACATGACCATCAACGCCGGCGAGATGGTTTTGATCCTCGGCGGTTCCGGCGCGGGCAAGACCACCTTCATGAACGCGGTGATGGGCTATGAAAAAGCCGAAGGCAAAATAATGCACGGCGATACCGACGTTTACGAAGATTTCAAATCCATGAAATACAAGATCGGTTTCGTGCCGCAGCAGGATCTGCTCCGCGGCAGCGACACCGTATACGACACGCTGGACAACGCGGCGGACATGAAGCTGCCGGGCAACGTGACCAAACGTCAGAAAAAAGATCGCATCGAAAGCGTGCTCAACACTCTGGGCCTCCAGCGGGAGCGCAATTCGCTGGTGTCGAAACTCAGCGGCGGCCAGCGCAAGCGGCTGAGCATCGCGGTGGAGTATATTGCCGACCCGAGCCTGTTCTTCCTGGACGAGCCGGATTCCGGCCTGGACGGCATTATGGCAAAAACACTGATGCAGAATCTGCGCACCATCGCGAACGAGGGCAAGATCGTTATGGTCATCTCTCACGGTCCGGACCGGGCGGCGGATCTGTTCGACAAGGTCATTGTCCTCGCCAAAAGCGTGAAAGACAATTGCGGCCATCTGGCGTTCTTCGGCACGGTGAAGGAGGCGCTCGGCTTCTTTGACGCCGAATCGCTGGAAGGCGTCGTCAAGCGGATCAACCGCGAAGACGAGGGCGGGGACGGCTTGTCCGACTTTTACATCGAAAAATACAGTAAACGCATTGAATGAGGTGGAAAAATGAATGATTTGATCACGATCGCGGTGATCGGCTGCGGCCGCATCGCCAACGGCGCTCATCTGCCGGTACTCGCGTCTCTCGAAAACGTCAGGATCAAGTACGCCTGCGACCTTATTCGTGAAAAGGCCGAAAAGGCGAAAGCCGACTACCCGAAGATCGAGCAGGTCATCACCGATTACAGGATCGCTCTCGGCGATCCCGAAGTGGAAGCGGTGTTCGTATTGACCCCGAACTATTCGCACTACGAGGTGACAATGGACGCCCTGCGTGCCGGAAAGCACGTCATGTGCGAGAAGCCGGTCACGGTCAATTACGCGCTCTCCGCGGAGATGGCCGCTGCGGCGGACAAATACGGCAGGATCCTCAACATAGGCGTCTGCAACCGGTATCACAGGTCGGTGGAGATGCTGCGCGAACTGAATGAACAGGGACGGTTCGGCAATATCTACCACGTTTACTGCTCCTTCAGAGCATTCCGCTCGATACCCGGCCTCGGGGGCGCGTTCACTACGAAAGCGCAGTCGGGCGGCGGCGTGCTGATCGACTGGGGAATCCATTTCTTCGATCTGATCCTGTACATCCTCGGCGGACCGGCGCTCCGGAGCGCCACCTGCGACGCCTACAGCGAGATGGCCAAAGATATGAAAGCGTACAAATATCATGGCATGTGGGCAGAGGATACCGCGGACTTCGAGCATGGTACCAACGACGTTGACGACTTCATCACCGG
>CACZOW010000312.1 GCA_902782885.1 uncultured Ruminococcus sp.
ATCGTCTTGTCCTGGAACGTCATCGCGTTGAGGAACGTGTTCATGGAACTTTTGAGCAGTTCCACGAAAGGTTCTTTTACGGGATATGTCTCAGAGCCGCACAGTACCGAATGCTCCAGAATGTGGAACACGCCGGTGCTGTCTTCCGGCAGCGTTTTGAAGGCGATACAGAACAGTTTGTTCTCTTCGCCGTTGTCAACGAACACCAACTCCGCGCCGGTCTTTTCATGAACGAATTCCACGAACCTTCCCCCGACCTCCGCGCTGTCGCGCACGCGCACGACGCGGAAACCGCAGAACACATCGCCCGGGTTGTATTCCCTTTTCAATTTTTTATTATCTGCCGTCATTTATTATCTCCGTTTTTCTGTTCAGGGGTCTGTCCCTCTGTCTGCGTCCCGCCCTGCTGCGCTTTGTTCCGGCGTACGGTCTTCAGTATGCGCCACACGGCGATGCCCGCGGAGACCGCCAGTACAGCCACCAGCACGATAAGCTTGATATTCACACCTTTGCCGTTGTTTCCGCTGCGCGCCGGTTCAGGCGTGATATCCGGCTCATTCTTCGCGTAATCCACCCGGTCCGCGACCTTAACTACTTTGACCGGCGTTCCGTCGGTAACGCCTTCGATATATGTCTGGTAAGTGAAATTGGGGCGCCCCAGCGGAGCCGCGTCGCCGTCTTCGTAGAACTGCTCCATCGTGGTGATCTGCGATCTGCTGTCCGCGACCTTGAATTTGAGGTCGATGCGGTTGTAGTGTTCGATCCCCAGAAGTTCCATCGGAACGGCCAGCATAAGGCGGTTGCCGTCCACTTTGAACGTAAGTTCCGCGGTGTCGGTGAATCCGTACGCACCGCCGCTGCCGCTGTACCTGGCCAGCGTAGTGGTGTAATCGTTTTTAGCGTTGAAGCCGGCAATGTAATCGTAGCCGTACCAGCCGCTTTCCGCGGAGCCGTCAACGTCCAGATAGAACTGCATCCAGCTGTCGCCCGCGCTGCCGCGCACAATGTCGGACGCGCACTCGGCCATAAAATACAGGTACGACGCATCGTTCGTCACTTTCACACGGACGATATCGTTGCGCCCCGTGTTGTTTTCGTACCGGTTGCCGCCGCAGCCGAACGATCTGCGCGCCGCCGCGTCGCCGGACGGATCGGTATAGTAGTGGCTAACTGCGTCCCATTGACCGAAATCGCCGGTCACGTTGATCTGGTGCCGGTCGTCCCGCAGGATCACGGGCGCCGCGCCGCGCAGGACGGCAATATTCTCCGCCAGCTGCATATAATAGTTGTCGAAATAGCCGCCCCGGCTCATCTCCATGTCGCGGCTGTATTCGTAGTTGAAGGTGTCTATGAAGCAGATCGGCCGCTTGGAGGTAGTGGGCTTCTGGCGGTTGGCGATCCATTCGTTCCAGCCTGTCACCAGCACGTAAGGCACACCTGAGGCAACGGCGCGGTTGAACTGCAGCTGCACATTGGCGCCGTTTTTATAGGAATCCGCGGTGGGATCGTCCTCGTAGCCGTCGTAGGAACGGCCGCGGTTGCCCCGGTAGCCGTACAGCGTCGAGGAGAATTCACAGTTGCCGCTGTGCTGCGCCACAGATACCGAAATAGCCTCCGAGAGGTCTTTGCCGTGAAGCGTCTGCGGCCACTCCCAGTCGATCCAGGGCCAGGTGTTTTCGCGTTTTTCCTCGTTGGGCCACTGGGGCTCGCGGATCGTGAAATAGTCGTTGAAGTTGGCCGCCTCCGGCGCGATGATGAGCGGTTTGCCGTCCAGCATCATCCAGGTATCCGGGAAGCGGTTCGGCTCATATACTTCGCGCAGCGCCTGACGCACACGGATCTTCGCGTCGGTGTTGGTATAAAACACGACCTTCGGCGCGGGCAGTCCCTGCTCGTTCAGGTCGTGACACACTTCCATGACTTTCAGCGCGGTGGAACCGTACAGGAAGTTGTTGGTGGTGTCGAAATACAGGAAGTCCACGCCGGCGTTGATCAGCAGTTCCATGTGCTTGCGGATCACCCACTCGTCTTCGGAGCGGTAGTATCCGTACAGCGGTTCGGCGAACCAGAAGGTGTCATAGACGTTGCCCCATACGGAGCCGGTGTCCTTTGCGCTGTCGCCGTATTTTTCCAGAATAGACTGGACGTTCCTGATCGGCGCGTTGGCATCGGCCATCGTGCCGTGCCACAGGAAGTAGAAAATGCCTACGTAATGTTCCCCGTTCTCGCCGTACACGCCCACGGCACGTTCCGGCACTTCCACGAGCATGCTCTTTTTGTCGACGTGATCGATATAATCCGGTTTGACTTTGTCGAATCCGTCCGGTATGGAGCGTCCGACGTCGTCCGTGCCCGAAAGCGGTCCGTTCAGCATAAAGCCGTTCTGCGGCACCTCGAACGCGAAATCGCGGCCGCCTGTCGAATAGCTGATGCGCCATTTCGCGCCGCTTTCGGATGACGCGGGGACAGACCCGATGTTTAAAGTGCCGGGCACGTTGTCCGCTTTGAGCGTCACGTCAGGCGCTTTAAACGCGGGCTGCTTCCAGTTTTCGTCGGACACCGGTGCTTTGGTGGGAGTTGCCGCGGCCTGTGCGGCAATATATGCGTCGTAATCGAAAGCCCGGGCTTCTTCCTCCGTCGGGAAGAAGGCAATAAACGCCACTTCCAGCTGCTCTCCCGCCTCCACCAGCGCACTGGCGCCGGCACCCGAGGAAAGCGGGTCAAAGCGCATGTCGATCACGGGCTCTTTTTTCTTGCCCAGCGCCCGTCCCTGGATCACCTGGGTATTCCATTCGTCGGAAACGCCGTCCCATTTCCATCTGAGCCGGTCGCGTTCACTGTACTCGTCACCTTCCGCGATATAGTACAGTTCAGCGTAGCGGGCATCGTAATTCGTTTCGCCGCGGTACCGGATGACCAGCCAGCCCATCTTCGTTCCCTCTATATCGGGCATACCGATGTATACGTTCGGATCGTCGCCGTCGCAATAACACAAAAGGCCGTCGTCGGTGATCTCGGTGGAGCAGTTGCCGCCGCCGCGGATCGAATATGTATCGTAGTCAGTGAAATCAAAAATGTAAGACGGTTCCGAACTTTTTGCCGCGCCGGTACCTGCCGCGCTCTCTTCGGCAAACAAAAAGCCGCGTCCGGAGAATGCCCCGGGCACGGAAAAGAGCATTGCCGCCGCGAACATCAGGCACAACAATCTGGTCATAGGTTTTCGGGACATGTTCTCCACTCCTTTTTTCAGTCCGCGGCATATAACCGTACTTCCGCCGTGGATAAAGTTTTTTCGACCTGCCGCTGGCAGTTGTAATGTTCCTGAGTTCGTCAAACCGTGACCCCGGACGTGAACACATAACGGATAACGGAAAAGAATAACGGAACACTTTAACACCGAACGCTGACTCTTCATATAAAGAGAGGCTTAAAGCCTGATCAACGCCGCGGAAAGCCGACGGAAAGCCCTGAGGCCGGCGAAAACCGGCTCAGAGCCCGAGCTCAAGCTTTTCGGTGGTATTGAAGAGGTCCAGCGCGGTCTGGATCGCGCTGAGTTCCGCGGAGGTCTCTTCAAAGTCGCGCTGGGCGTCTTTCGGGTCGTAGTTGGTGAGGCGGTAGTCAATGATATTGCCCCCCGTGTGGATCCCGCGCTCGCGGGTCTTGGGGAGGCTTGCCCGCATTGACCCCAGCCGCGCCTTGCGTGCGGACAACTGCGGTATCAGCACCAGCGCCTCGTCCACGGTGATGTCGTACCCGGGCAATTTATGCGTGGAGTTGAACACGTTGAGCGCATGCTTGATCTGACGCACTTTGGCCTCGTTCTCTTTCAGCGCCCGCTGCGTTTCTTCATAATCATATTCGGGGCGCAGGCTTTCCGCGTCCTCCCCCGACGCCACAATAAACGTGCTGCCGAGGTTTTCCTGACTGATGAGCGTGTCATGTTCTTCGTTAAGGCGGCGCAGGATCTTGGCCGCTTCGGACGATGTATATTGCATGACCGGTCACCTCCTTGATCGATGTTGACAATAATATTACCACTAAAGGTTTTTTTGGTCAACAGCGGCAAACAGCGCCGAATTATTGACAATCCGCGTCAAATAGCATACAATCCGCATTGACCACGATGCGTTTTGAAAGCGAGGGCGGGAGATGGCGCAAACCGAAGCTGCGAACAACAGATCTGAGGGCGGATATGAGCCGATACGGCTGTCCGTCACGCACCGGTTGTCGCTTCCGTGGCTGAAGAGAACGTACCGGATCCTGCATGTGACGGACGTGCATATTGCCACCGCGTATCCTGACGAGCCGGAAGACTTCCTCAGGGAGGCTGAGCTCCGCGGCGGCA
>CACZOW010000313.1 GCA_902782885.1 uncultured Ruminococcus sp.
AGCGCAATAAGAAGAACGGTGTAACCCCGTTCAAACGAGATTACACCGGTTCTTCTTAAAAAACATCCTTATGACGGTCGGGCATTTGCGGCTCCGGCTTTTTTAATTGATCAGTTATTGATCAGTTATCGAACAGGTGCTTTTATCCTACACCGGCGCGCGCCAGTCGAACGCGAGCTCCGGCGCCTTGAACGGCAGGCGGAAGAAGCGCTCGTTCAGCGGCGCGCCGCTGCGTTTGTGGTTGATGATGTTGACCAGCAGCTGCACGTCCGATACCGTATGCGCGTGGGTGCCGGGGCGGAAGTACCAGAACAGATTGTCCTCGACGCCCAAAAACTTGAACACTTCTTTGGCGGCAACGCTCGTCTGCCACGATCCCACCGGGTTGGCCCACAGATCGCCCGCGGCCTCCGAAACGAACAGGATGCGCGGCGCCACCATTGCCTTCAGGAAGTGCGTGTCGAAGGGGAGCTCTGCCTCGCGCTTGTCGTACGCGCCGAAATCGGGTCCCATCCAGAAACTGAACACGCGCCACAGATCTTCCAGCGTCTCGCTGCGCCCCTCGGGACCGCCGTCAAAACGGCCTTTCATGTGGATGCGGTAGCAGCCGCAGGCGCCGGCGCAGGTCTCGTTGGGGTTGACGACTTTTGCCCGCTTATCCAGCGCGCCCGCCAGCGCGGCGGTCTTGCCCCCGCGGGAATGGCCGGAAAACGCGATCCAGTCCATATCTATCGGCAGATTCAGCTGTTCCAGGGCGTCAACGCACCGCGAATACCCCCACGCCCACGCGGACAGCGCGCCGAAATCCAGATCCGGGTAGGTGCGGTAGATCGGGCCGTTGCGCCGGCCTTTATTGTTGATGTCGGGCGCCAGTTCGGTGCGGTCAAAATATACCCAGCCCACGCCGTTGTCCAGCGCCGCGTTCAGGAACTCCTTGTCCATATGATATCTCCAGCCCAGGTCGCCGTCAACGATCACCGGCACTTTTTCGCCGGGCCGGTTGGGCAGCATCACCTGCATGCGGAACGACAGCGGCGCTTTGCGGGTGCCGGTGTGGATCATATAGTTGATCAGGCCGCTTCCGTAATACAGCGGCTCCGCTTCCACAAATTCGGGCGCGGGGGGCTGCACGCCGTACTGCAGTTCCACGGCGGTCTTGTAGATCTCCGCGCGGCGGGCGGGCCACTCATCCGGGGAGGTGAGGCGGGTGCCGTTGTCCCGCACGAACGGATCCGGCAGCTTGCCCAGCAGTTTGTATTCGGTGATCTCGAGTTGTCCTTCACGGACAGGGTCGGTAATATTCATAGCGTTCGTCCTTTCTTCCGGTGATCATTCGGCGTTCGTCAGTTAAATGCGGCGTTCAGCGCGGATACGGCGTTCGCCGCGGTGTCAATATCGAATCCCTTCGGCCATGCGCACTCCAGCGACACCCGGCCGCAATAGCCGGCGCCGCGGATCGCTTCCGCGTACGGTCTCAGGGCGTCAACGTCTTCCGGCCCCGGCGCCGCGCGGTCCGGTTCGGGACGGGCAACATGCACGTGCACCAGTTCTCCCGGTTCCAGCATTTTGAAGTCGTCAACGCTCTCGCCGTTCATATAGAAATGGAACACGTCCACCAGCGGCCGCACATTGGGGCGCCCCAGCTTGCGGCAGAACCGCACCGTTTCTTCCAGCGTATTCAGAATGTTTGATTCGGCGTAGCGCAGGGGTTCTACCGCGATATCCGCGCCCGCGGCCGCCGCTTCCGCGCCCAGCACGTCGGCCACCTGCAGCAGCCGCTCCTCCGCGCGCTCTCTTTCCATGCCTTTGGGCACCGCGCGCGGCCCGCCGCTGCCGAAAACGAAATAATTGCCGCCCAGCGTTTCCGTCAGGGCCATGTTGCCCCGCGCGTATTCCGCAATGCGCTCCAGCGTGTCGTTATACAGCGACACCGAACCGTCAAAGTAGCCGTTGTACCCTTCGATGGTGAGTCCGGCCGCGTCCGCCTTTGCCCGCACTTCCCGGAGCGCCGCTTTATCCAGTGCGCGCATTGCCGCCGCGCTGGGTTCGACGTAGCTGAAGCCGCAGCGTGCCGCGACCTCAAAATGCGCCGCTCCGATACAGATCCCGAATTTCATCAAATCAACCCTTTCGCAGTAAATTATTAAAAAATAAGCACGAAACGCGGCCGTTCCGTGCTTTTCGGTCAATATTCACTCGAATTCCTCTATCTGCCACTCGTCGCGCCAGTCGAGGTAACCCATTTCGCCGTCAAAGCGGAAGGGGAGCCATACGTAATCCGCTTCCCGGGTGCGGGCGGGCGGAGTGGAGTTCAGAATGCGGCTTGCCGCCGCGCGTTCTTCCTCCGTAGAGTTCTCATCGAAAGCGGCCTCGAACGCCGGCGCGTACAGGTCGTACGGGACGTCCATTGCCCCCGGCATCCAGCGGTCCGCGCAGGCAATATACAGATCCTTTTTGCCCGGCACCCTGAACACGCTGGAGATCTGGCTGTGGTACGACGTGCGGCTGGCATCGCCCGGATGCGGATCGCCCAGCACCCGGTACGGCCCGTGCCACGTGTCCGCCACCGCCAGTTCGGAGGGATTGGGCAGGTAGCCGGTGGTCCCGGAGGTCACCAGGTAATGCTTGTGCGCGCGCACGAAATGCGCCGTGGCCTCCCGCACGAACGGGGGACACTTGCGCGGAAAATGCGTGGAATAATAGCCCGTAACGTCGGTATAGTCCGCGGTCAGGTCTGCGCATATGGTTTCAGAATGCACGCGCTCAAAAAAGTAGTACGCTTTTCCGTCGGGCGCTACGGACAGGTCAAAATCGCCCGCGCTCATGTTCAGCGGGTACAGATGTTCGCGGACCATCTCATACGGTCCGGTGAGCGCATCGGCGGTCAACACCGTTTCGCTCTGGCTCCCGTCCTTCTCCATGATCTTCAGCCAGCACACGAACTTGCGCGTGCGGCGGTTGTAGATGATGTGCGGGCGGTCCATCATTGACGACGGATGGATGCTGGACGCGGGATCGTCCGGACGGGGCGGAATTATCAGTCCCAGGTCGTCCCAGTTGTACAGGTCTTCCGAGCGGTAGCAGCGCACGCCCCAGTGCCAGATATTCTTTGCCGGATCGGTGAACTCCTTGTTCTCACCGTACCAGTAGTACGCGCCGTCCAGAAACATCAGCGAGCCGCCGTGCGCCTGGATGCGCTTGCCCTCGGTATCCAGCCAGACCCGGCCGGGACGTATGCTGTTATATCGCGCTGTCTGCTTCATAGTTGTACCCTTCCCATGCCGCACGTCGCCGGAGCGGCAGTATTTACAGTTCTTCCTGCGAGATCGACACGAGGCCCCGTGCGGCCAGCGCCGCCTCTTCCTTTTCGGGATCCGCGGTGCGGAAGATCATTACCGCTTCGGAATTGTCCCGCGCGGAGAGGCAGGAGTACATGTAAACGATATTGACGCGGGCGTCGTTGAACACCGCCAGCAGTTTGTTCAGACCGCCGGCTTCGTTGGGGATCGCGTACGCCAGTACGGGCGTGAGGGTGGCGATCATGCCGGCGTCGCGCAGCACGGTCATTGCCGCCACGGTGTCGTCGGCGATTATGCGGGCAATGCCGAAGTCGTTGGTCTCGGCCAGGGACAACGCGCGCATGTTGACGCCCGCCGCTGCCAGCGCCGTGGTCAACTGCGCCAGCGTTCCAGGTTTATTTTCAAGAAATACGGATATCTGTCTAACACTCATAGTGATCCTCCTTCCGGTAAGGCGTGCCGCCTCAGATCTTGCGTTTGTCGATCACGCGCACCGCTTTGCCTTCGCTGCGGGTGATGGATTTCGGCGCCACCAGCGACACCTTCGCCTTGATGCCCAGCATGGAAAGCAGGCCGGCGGCGAGGCGGTTCTGGCGCGCGGTGATGTCGCCCAGGTTGTCCGTGAACATTTCGGGGGTCATTTCCACCAGCACGTCGAGGGTGTCGGTGTTGTTGACGCGGTCCACCACGATCTGGTAGTTGGGCGCGTAACCCTGGTTCAGCAGCACGGTCTCGATCTGGCTGGGGAAAACGTTGACGCCGCGGATGATCAGCATGTCGTCGGAACGGCCCTGCGGTTTGCGCATGCGGACGTGCGTGCGGCCGCAGCTGCATTTTTCCCGGGTGAGCACGCAGATGTCCCGCGTGCGGTACCGGATCATGGGGAACGCTTCTTTGTCGAGGCAGGTGAACACGAGCTCGCCGGACTGTCCTTCCGGCAGCACTTCGCCCGTATCGGGGTCAATTATTTCCGCGTAGAAATGGTCTTCGTTTATGTGCATGCCCTGCTGTGCGGAACATTCGAAGGCAACGCCCGGGCCGGAGATCTCCGTGAGCCCGTATATGTCGTACGCTTTGATGCCCAGCGTCTGCTCGATGCTGCGGCGCATCTCTTCGCTCCAGGCCTCGGCGCCGAAAATGCCCGCCTTCAGCGGGATGTCCTCGGGTTTGAGGCCCATTTCCTTCATTGACTCGCCGAGGTACGCGGCGTAGCTGGGCGTGCAGCACAGTATCGTCGCCTTGAGGTCCATAATGAACATGATCTGGCGCTCGGTATTGCCCGAACTGGTGGGCACGGTCAGACAGCCGACTTTGTGCGAGCCGCCGTTGAGCCCGGGGCCGCCCGTGAACAATCCGTATCCGTACGACACCTGGCACACGTCTTCGTCGGTACCGCCGGCGGCAACGATCGCCCGCGCGCAGCATTCTTCCCAAAGGTCAATATCATGCTGTGTATAAAACGCCACCACCCTTTTTCCGGTGGTGCCGGAAGTGGACTGGATGCGCACGCAGTCTTTGAGCGGCTTGGCCAGCATACCGTACGGGTACGAATCCCGCAGGTCGGCTTTCGACAAAAACGGCAGCTTTTTTATATCGTCAATGGATCTGATGTCATCCGGCGTCACGCCGTGATCCTGCATTTTTTTGCGATAATAAGGGACAGCTTCCCACACCCGTCGTACCTGTTTTACCAGCTTTTCGTTCTGCATGGCGATGATCTCTTCGCGGCTCGCGCACTCGATCGCCTGCTGATAATAATTTTCCATGCTACCTCACTCCTTCGGGCGGCGTCAATACCGGGCCGCCTGGCGGAATTATAGCGCATCCGGCGGTATAAATGCAAGAATGATCGATCTTCTGGCGATTATGCTGTTCCGCAGGTCAATATTTCCTGGTAATATGGATATGGTTTGGATATGCAAATTTGGTCCGGCGGCGGGGTTGAGTGGTCCAGATACGCGATTTTGGATAAATTATGCGACGATTGGCTTAATTATCCAGCCGGCGCCTTCTCTCGCCTTTTCGATTTTTGCATCGCTCCCGGATTCTGGATAAATTCAATGTTTTATGAGCCATCTTATACCATTTTTGGCTCCTTCTCAGGGCCCTTGGGCTCCGTCTGTGGTCTTATGGCTGGATAATTTTATCATTTTCCGTTTGTTTTATACCATAAGTTTGAAATTTTAACGATTCGAGCTGGATAATTTTAAAGGATTTTAACGTTTTTATACCATTCGTAAGGCCGGACAAGCAAAAATGAGCGAGAGCCATGCTGTAAAAGTGGCGATTCTGGATAAATTCAGGCAAATATTAGTGGTTTTATACCAGAGGCGCCCGAAAAAAATGAGCGCGAATGCGGAGCGGCCGGCGAGATCCGGCCGCGGATCGGGTGAGAAGGAGCGGCCGACCACAGCGAACGTGTTGATCACGGCCGCGGATCGGGCGAGAAGGAGCGGCCGACCATATCGAGCGTGAGATCCGGCCGCGGATCGGGCGAGAAGGAGCGGCCGACCACATCGAGCGTGAGATCCGGCCGCGGATCGGGTGAGAAGGAGCGGCCGACCTCCCGGTCAGCTCAGCGTGATCCGGCTGAACTCCAGCTGACGCGCGTCGTACTGGGCGGAAGAGAACCAGTAGCCGTTTACCGTGAGCGGCAGGTCGTTGGCGCCCCAGTTGCAGTAGAGCGTTGTCCCCGCGTGACCCAGTTCCGTGCCGATAAAGCCCGGATTGTGATTGAGCGGGAGGGAAAGATCCTGAGCGATCAGGGAATTGTCCGTGAAATCGAAATTCCATTTGATGCCGTCGTTGGAAAACGCCACGCGGACGCCGGCTTTGCAGTCCGCGCCGTATTGACCCGCCTCGGTGTAAAAGCAGCCGATCCACTTCATCAGTTCCGGAACGTATTTGACTTCCATCGAGGGCATCGTGCGGTCAATGGAGATCGCTTTCCCGAAATGGTACCCGTCGTCGCTGATCTTCAGCACCAGGCCGCCCGGTTCGTCCGGATAATTGACGTCGTGGGACTGGGAATAGTAGTACATATAAAACTTGCCGTCGTAGTACACGACGCTCGGCGCGCCGGAGCCGTAGCCCAGCGAGCCGCCGTTTTCGGTGTCAACGACCGCGCCGTACGCCGTCCAGTTCAGCCCGTCGGCCGAGGTGGCCAGCCAGATCTTGTTCCAGTGATGGTACGTGCCGTCGTCCAGATCCCATTCGAGGCCGGAAAAATACATGTAATAAGTGCCGTCGACTTTGACCACGGCCGGGTCGCCGCCGTAACCGATGGGCGAGGAGGAGCCGCGCAGTTTGCCGCTGGCGTCCGTGAGCGAACCCTTCGTTGAGCCGTCGGTAGTGATCCTGACCGGTTTGCTCCAGCCGCGCTCCGGGTCTGTCGATTCGATGTAATAAACGTTGTCCGTGGACTGCTGTTCCGGCACGCCCGCGCCGTACCAGACTTTGTATTTGCCGTCCGAACGGTCGTAAAAGCCCGTGGCGGAGTACGCGCCGCACATGGTGTACAGCATGTTGCCCAGATATTCGCTCGTGACCTTTACGCCGGACATCCGGAAGGTCTTTTCCCAAAACACTTTTTCGGCGCCGGCTTCGAGCTTGTACCAGCAGTTCAGGATGCGGTCGTTTCCGGCCATGCCGCGGATGACGTTGACAACGGTCAGCGATTCCAGCCGGTCGCGGCGCTCTTTCGCGATCTCGCGGAGGTCAATATCGATCCGCATTTTGCCGCCCCTGCCGCTGTACTCGTACACCTTGTACCGCTCGCTGCCGTGATTTTTCAGGTACACTTCGAAACTCACGTCCGCGCCCTGCTCCGACTGCGCGCAGAATATGAACGAAAGGTTATCATATTCCGAAAGGTCAAGATAGTTTTCGTACTCCCTGGGGTAAACGCCGTAACTGATCGGCGTGCCTTCGGGGTTCAGGCAGGGGATGTAGAACAGGAATTCTGACTCTGCGCGGCCGTCCGTGCGCGCCGCCGCGGAGGGGTAGATGGCAACGTAGTTGCAGTCGTCGTCCGAACCCTCGTCCGACCAGACGCAGTTTGCTTTGTATTCCAGCGCGCTGCCTTCCGCGTTCGGCGTGTAGCTGTATTCGGGAGCAAGCCGCGAAAACGAGCGCGACAGCCAGTAATTCCAGCCTTCTTCCGTCGATTTGGTGTATTTATCGTAGGGTCCCGCCACGCCGTATTTGAAGTCGGCAACCGTTTTCGTGACCGCGTATTCTTTCATTTCGATGGTGCTCCCTTCGCTGTCTGTGGGCAGGACGATCGCGCCGTCCGCGGGTCCTGCCGGTCCCGGTCTGCCGCCGCAGCTTGCCAGGGGCAACGCCAGCGCCGCCGCCAGTGCCACCGCGGTCAATCTGCTTCTTATTTTTCCCGTCTGGATCCGCCGCATATCCGCTCAGCCTTTCTTCTTTTTGGCCGCAATGACGGCGATCACCGCGACTGCCGCCGCGACGAGCACACCGCCGCCGACGCCCAGTATCACCGGCAGGGCGTTGTGCTTTTTGCCGTCCTTCTGCGCGTTGTCCGTGGCCGCGGGGGTGCCGGAACCGGAATTGTCCGCCGTGTTCACCGGCGCATCGGTCGCGGCGGGTTTATCGGTAGCCGGAACGTCGCCTTCTTCCGGCAGCGTGACGGCCCGCACGCTGTACGAGCAGAGCAGTTCGGTGTATTTGCCGCCGTCGTTCTTAACGGCGAAAACGGTGTAGAAATAGCGTGTATCCGGCGTGAGGCCTTTGTCCTCGCAATCCGTGGTCTCCGCGCCGTCAACGTAAAACTCGCCGTCGTCTTCGGTATTGACCATGCCGTCGTTGTCCACGGTGCCCTTGAGCCGCCTGATCAGATAGCCGTCCGGCTGCCCGAACGCGGCGTCAAAATCCGTTTCTGCGATCTCCGCCTCCGACCAGGAGAGCTTCACCGAATCTTTCGTAGTTGCGTCTGCCGAAAGCTCCAGAGTTTCCATGACGTCGGCGGCTTCGTTGACGATCTGCTGACCGTTCAGGGACTTCAGCGTGAAGCCGATCAGCCCGTCGTCGCCTTCGTCCCAGCCGCCCGCGGACCGGTCGGCGTTGGTGCAGCTCACGGTGGCGGAAATGAACTTGGAGGTCATGATGTTGTCAAAATAGTTTGTGATGGAGGCTTCGGTGGCGCTGGTGGAAGCGCGCTGGCCGTTCACGTACAGTTTGTAGCAGCCGGCGTCGGGGTCAAAAACGATGCGGAAGGTGAATTCGCGGCCCAGACCGGCCTCGGTCTTGGGGGCAATGTTGGCCGTGTTGCTGGCGACTACCAGCTTGTCGCTCTGGTTGTCCCACATGATCACTTCCAGCAGTACCGCGCTGGCGCCGTTGACCTTGTAATCGTCGTAGCGGTACGTAAAGCGCAGGTACAGGCTGCGGGTCTCGGAGAAGTTGACGTTGGCGGATTCACAAATGAACGCGCTGTATTCGGCGGCTTTATTGCTGTTGGTGCTGTATACTTCCTCCGGCATCAGCAG
>CACZOW010000314.1 GCA_902782885.1 uncultured Ruminococcus sp.
CCGTAATAAATCAATCCGTGACAAAACGCACCGCATATGCTAAAATAATACAAATAAGGCCGGCGCCGATCATTTGACGCCGAATTTTGACAAAGCTACAGGAAAAAACAGGGTGATCACAATGAACGACATCGAGATTCTGGAACTGCTGGATAAAGACAGCGAACTGACCGCCGCGGACATTGCCGTAATGCTGGGCAAGAGCGAAGCCGAGATACAGGCGCAGATCGACAAATGCAAATCCGAAGGCATCATCGTAGGCAACAAAGTCATGATCAACTGGCGCAAGACCGACCGCGAACTTGTCACCGCGCTGATCGAGCTCAAAGTAACGCCGCAGTTCGGCCGCGGCTTTGACCAGATCGCCGAACGCTTCTATCAATACGACCAGGTAAAAAGCGTATACCTTATGTCTGGCACCTACGACCTGGCGCTTCAGATCGAGGGAAGGAACCTCAACGAAGTCGCGCTGTTCGTTGCCGAAAAACTCGCGCCCATGGAAGCAGTCGTAAGCACCGCCACTCACTTTGTGCTCAAAAAGTACAAAGAAGACGGCATAATGTTCGAAGAATCCAAAAAAGATGACAGACAGGTGATGCTGTTTTGAAGCCGTTCGATCCGCAAACACAATTAAATGACGTGCTGACTTCATTGCCGCCGTCCGGTATACGTAAGCTGTTCGATATTGCCTCCGCCATGGAAGGCGTCATTTCGCTGGGCATCGGCGAGCCGGACTTTATCACCCCCTGGCACATCCGCAACGCCGGCATCCATTCCCTTGAAAAAGGCCATACCCAGTACACCGCCAACGCCGGACTGAAGGAGCTTCGCGCCGAAACTGCGCGCTATCTTAAACGTCGCTTCGGGCTGGAATACGGTCCCGAAAATATACTTATAACCGTGGGCGGCTCCGAAGCCATCGATCTCACGATGCGCGCATTCATACGTCCGGGCGACGAGGTGATCGTGCCGCAGCCCAGTTTCGTATGTTACGGTCCGCTCGCCGCTCTTGCCGGCGCGAAACCTGTATATATCGAGCTTAAGCAGGAAGACGGTTTTAAGCTCACCGCCGCCGCTCTGAAAGCCGCGTTGACGCCGCGCACCAAACTGCTGGTATTGCCCTTCCCCAACAATCCCACCGGCTCGATCATGACGAGGCCGGAACTGGAAAAACTTGCGGAAGTGCTGCGCGGGACCGACGTAATTGTATTGTCCGACGAAATTTACGGCGAACTTACTTATACCGAAGCGCGGCACGTGTCCATAGCTTCGCTGCCCGGCATGAAAGAACGTACGGTCATCGTCGGCGGTTTTTCCAAAGCGTACGCCATGACGGGCTGGCGCCTCGGTTATGCCGTCTCACCCGCCGCGGTCAACGCCGCCCTCACCAAACTTCACCAGTACGCCATCATGTGCGCGCCCACGACCAGCCAGTACGCCGCGCTCGAAGCGCTTTCCGCCGGCGACAACGACATTGAGGAAATGAAGCGCGAGTACAATTACCGCCGCCGTTTTATCGTCAAAGGCTTCAACGATCTGGGTCTGAACTGCGTCTTGCCCGACGGCGCGTTCTACTGTTTCCCGGACATTTCATCCACCGGTCTCGGTTCCGACGAGTTCTGCCGCCGCCTGCTGGAAGAACAGAAGATAGCGCTGGTACCCGGAAACGCGTTCGGCCGCTCCGGCGAAGGTCATGTACGCGTCTCGTACGCTTATTCGATCGAGCACATAAAACTTGCGCTGAAGGGAATCGAAGCCTTTATCCGGTCGCTCAAACAGTAAAGGCTTAGTAAAGGCTAATAAATTCATGATATAAAAACCGATCATCTCCAAATTAACAGATCAAACTGGGGGTCACGCCGTATGAAATGGATCTGGCTCAAAAACAGCGACGAACACAGCGTAAACACGTACGGAGAGTTCATTGACGCTTTCCGGATCACCTTCGACTGCCCTCAGGGAGGCATTGACAGCGCCAAAACCGGTGATACGCTTAACTCATTTCTCCCCGGCGACAAAATGCTGCTCCGCATATGCGCCGACTCCCAGTACACGGTATGGATCAACGGCCGTTACGCCGCCTCCGGTCAATACGCCGACTTCCCCGACGCCAAAGTATACGACGAGCTGGATATCTCCGAATTCCTGCACGAGGGCGAGAACGCGCTGCGGTTCATGATTTACTATCAGGGAAACAGTTCATCCACTTACCTGCACGGCGAACCGGGTTTTTGCTATACAGTCGCAAACGGTGAAAAGGTGCTGGCAGAAAGTTCTTCGCATACGCTGGGCAGGCTGTCGCCCGCATACCGCTCCGGGCCGATGGAGATGGTCAGCGGACAATTAGGCTACGCCTTCGAATACGACGCTTCCGCGCTGTTGAAATTAGAACCCTATTATCCCGCCGCGGAATCGGATATGGCCCTGTGCTTTGCAGAATACCCCTTAAAATCGATCCGGAACGGCGAGGTGCCTCTCTACCCCCGTCCGATCAAAAAGCTCCGCATAGGGCCTCCTGCGCCCGCTAAGATCGTGACCCAGGGACTATTCGGGTTTAGCAAAGCCGAAGCCGGGCTGCCGACCTCTCAGCGCCTGCAGCGCGCCGCGCTGTCACAGCGATACGCTAAAGAGATCATTGCCAACTTCCGCGGTCCAGAGCCCCGGATCGGCGGCTGCGAATCTCCCGAAGAAACCGACGCGATCCATTTTGTCCACGAGCCCGTCGCAGGATACGCCGGCATTTACGTTGTCGTTGACCTGGAGCGGGAGACCGCGGGGTATTTCCATATTGACATCGACGCGCCGAAAGGTACAAAAGTATATATTGGCTACGGTGAGCACCTGACCGATCTGCGCGTGCGCACTTTCGTGGGCGGCCGATCCTTCACCGGCGTGTACACCTGCCGGGGCGGCCGCGAATCGTTTACACACACCTGCAGCAAGCGGCTGGGTCTCAGGTATATGCAGATCTTTGTCGCCTCCTTCGACTTCAGGCTGTTCTATGCCGGCGTGCGCAGCGCGGATTACCCGCTCACGGACATATGCGGCTTCCGCTCCTCCGATTCGCTTCACAACAAGATATATGAAGTCAGTCTGGAAACGCTCCGGCTCTGCATGCATGAACATTACGAAGACTGCCCCTGGCGGGAGCAGGCGCTTTATGCCATGGATTCCCGCAACCAGATGCTCTCCGGCTATTATGCCTTCGGCGAATACGATTTTCCGAAAGCCAGTCTTCGTCTGCTGGGCCACAGTCTGCGCGCCGACGGAATGCTGGAGCTGTGTGCGCCCGCCAAAGTGCCGGTCAGTATTCCGAGTTTTTCGCTCATGTGGATCGTAGAATTGTACGAATACGTGCTGTACTCCGGCGATCACGCGTTTGCGGCGGAAGAATTTCCCATCGTCACCTCGATCATCCGCGAATTCTGGACGCGTTCCAGAGGCCGTGATCAGCTTCCTCCGTGCCGAAACCGGGGCGACTGGAACTTTTACGAGTGGTCGGACTGGATGAGCGATTCCGTGCCCGCGCATCTGCGCCGCGAGGGCGAGGTCAATACAGACGCTCCCCTCACCCTCTTCTACGCGCTTGCGCTGGACGCGGCTTCAAAGCTGGCTGGCTGGCTTATACGCCGGCACGCGGACAATGACGAATTCGATTACCGCCGCCACTACTCCTGGTACGAAATGCTGCATGATTCGGTCATCGCAGGTTTTCACGATACTTACTGGGATCCGGAGCGCGCCGCGTACGCCACATACATCGTCAACGGCGAACGCGTCCACTTTTCTGAACTTACCCACGCGCTTGCGCTATACGCCGGCGCGGTGCCCGAGAAATTCATCTCCCGCGTGGCAGAACTGCTCACCGGCGAAGGCAGACCGCTGTTTGCCGGCTACGCGGAAGAGGCGGAGCGCATCGCTCCCGGCTGCCCTAAGGGTTTTGTGCCGGCAACGCTGAGCCACTCTATCTTCAAATACGAGGCGCTGATGAAATGCGGCGAGAAATACGCGGCATACGTGCTGGACGACATCGCGGATAAATGGGGCCGGATGCTGTATAACGGCGCTACCTCGTTCTGGGAAGTGCTGGAGGGTGCCTGCGCGTTCGACGACGCGGGCAGCCTGTGTCACGGCTGGTCGGCGATCCCGGTGATCATTTACGGAAAATACGTACTGGGAATTTATCCCACCCGGCCGGGGTTCGAGGATTTCGAATTTAAGCCGTTGTCCACGCCGCTCCTCAAGGCCCGCGGTCGGGTGCCACTGCCGAAAAACGAGGCGGTAACGGTGGACATTGCCCCCGGCAGCGTTCACAAATCCACCGTAAAACCAGTCAAATAATTTTTGATCTATACTGTCAGCATATCGCGAAGCCTCACACTATATGAGTGAAAGGAGGCGAAAAGATGCACGCCACGAATGAAACACGCGACCGCCTGACCGCGGAATTTGCGGAAAACTACATGGAAAAGCTGTTTTACTTCTGTCTGAAGAAGACGGGAAACACAGCTGAA
>CACZOW010000315.1 GCA_902782885.1 uncultured Ruminococcus sp.
ACGGGAGCGGCGGCGCCGATGGCAATGCCCATGAGCAGCGGCAGCGCGGCGCCAATGGTAATTGACCCCGTGACGGATATTGCCTGCAGGATACCTACGGCAGCGGAAGCGGACTGCAGGACGGCGGTTGCCACCATGCCTACGATCACGCCGATGACGGGATTGGAGAGCGAAGAAAGCATCTGCCGGAACGCCGCGTTGTCTCCGAGCGATCCCACCGCGCCGGACATCATGCTCATGCCGAACATCAGTACCGCGAAGCCCATCAGGATCGCGCCTATGCGCGCCGCCTGCTGCTTTTTAACAAACATGTAGAGAATGATCCCCACCAGCGCCACGACACCCGTGAGCGTCGCGGTGGAGATCAGGCCGGCCCAGCCCGACGCGCTGTCAATGTAGCTCAGGCATATGACCCAGCCCGTGATGCTGGTGCCCAGGATGGCGCCGAGGATGACGCTTACCGCCTGCTTCAGCTTCATCATGCCGGAGTTCACGAAGCCGACTACCATCACGCTGGTGGCGCAGGAGGACTGTATCACTCCGGTGACGCCGGTACCCAGCAGCACACCTTTGAGCGTGGTGTTGGAGAGCCGGTACAGGATCAGCTCCAGTTTGCTGCCGGCAACGCTCTTAAGTCCGTCTCCCATCAGCTTCATGCCGAACAGGAACAGCGCGATGCCCGAAATCAATGTTACTACTTTTGTTACGTCCATCCGGAATTCGTTCCCCCGTGTTTTGTCGGTCGGGGCGGCAATTATCCGCTCGGCCCCTTTTTATTTTCATACGGGCAGGTTAAATCAACCGCCGGTCGCAGGTTAAATCTGTGTTAAATATCTTGAAATTGGCTATTATTGTATATAAAATAATATAAGCAAGCGAGGCAAGGCGGCAATCGATCCGGTTCGGTGCCGATCGGCCGATGAAAGGAGCGCCCGAATGATATACCTGCTGGAAGATGACGAGAGCATCCGCAAACTGGTGGTGTACGCGCTGGAAAGCCAGGGCTACGAGGCCGAGGGCTTCGGGCTGCCGTCTCTTTTCTGGACGGCAATACGGAGGTCTGTCCCCTGTCTTGTTATTCTGGACGTGATGCTGCCGGAGGAAGACGGCATCAGCGTTTTGAAAAAGCTGCGGCGCGACGGGGCAACGGCGGAAGTGCCGGTGGTGATGTTGACCGCGAAGAATACGGAGTACGACCGGGTGGAGGGCCTTGACGCCGGCGCGGACGACTACATATCCAAACCGTTCGGGATGATGGAACTTATCGCCCGCATTCGCGCCGTACTGCGGCGGACACAAAGCGCCTCCGGCGTGAGAGAGTACACTTTCGGCCCGCTGTATCTTTGCCCGGAACGTCACGACGTGCGCGTCGGCGGCGAGAGCGTCACGCTAACCTACAAAGAATTCTCGCTGCTGTGCGTGCTGTGCGAAAACGCGGGCAGCGTGATGACCCGCGGCATGCTGATGGACAAAGTATGGGGCTTCGACTCGGAATTCGGCAACCGCACGCTGGACGTACACATCCGCACGCTGCGCGCTAAGCTCGGCGCCGCCGGCGAACTGATCACCACCGTGCGCGGGATCGGATATAAATTCGGAGGCGGCCAATGACCGGACGGATATTCAAATACGCGTTCCTGCTGGGCGCGGTGGTCCTGGTGCTGTGCGCGGTGCTGTTTTTCGGCGTGCAGTACGCGCAGACGCGGGAGGAAACGTACGCGGCGCTGCGTCAGGAGGCAATGTACGCCTCCGGCGGCGTGATGATCGCGGGAGAGGATTACCTGTCCGCGCTGGACGGCAAAAACCGCGTCACCTGGATCGGCGCCGACGGCCGCGTGCTGTACGACAGCGAGTTCGGGGACAATATTTCCAACCAGAAACAATACGCTGAAGTGGAGGCCGCGCTGTCGGACGGCGAAGGCCACTGCATCCGCCGTTCCGTCTCCGGCGGCGCCCAGACGATGTACTACGCGGTGCGCTGTGCCGACGGCACGGTGCTGCGGCTGGCGCGTCCCATGACTGCAGTGCGGAAGGCGCTGGTGGCGGTGGCGCCGGTACTCTGGATCTTCGTGCTGGTGCTGCTGATATCGGGCATTCTGGCGTTCCGGACCGCCAAATCACTCATCAAGCCCATCAACGAAATTGACCTCGACGAACCCGACGCGTCAAAGATATATCCGGAACTGGCGCCGCTGGTCGACCGCATACGCGACCAGAAATTGACGATCCGCGAGCAGATGGACGAACTGGCCGGGAAACAGCGTGAGTTTGCCGCCCTCACGGACAACATGAGCGAGGGCTTCGTACTGACCGACGCGGAGGGCATCGTGCTCAGCGTCAACACCGAGGCTGCGCGCATGCTCGGTTCCTGCGAGGCCGGCACCGACCTGACCGCTCCCGACACGGCGGAAACCAGCTCTCCAGAAGCCTCCGCGCCGCATTCCGAACAGTGGTCTGTCCCCGTTCACGAAGCCGTCAGACAGGCGCTCAAGGGCAACGCTGCCGACCGCGTGATCACCGCCGGCGAGCGTTCGGTACAGCTGATCGCGAACCCGGTATTGTCCCGCGGCAAAGTGACCGGCGCCGTGGTGCTGCTGCTGGACGTCACCGAACGGGAGCAGCGCGAGAATCTGCGCCGCGAGTTTTCCGCCAACGTTTCCCACGAACTCAAAACGCCCCTCACCTCCATTTCCGGCTTTGCCGAACTCATGATGAACGGTCTGGTATCCGGCGACAAGGTGCGCGAATTTTCGTCGGATATCTACCGGGAATCGGGCCGGCTCATCGCGCTGGTGGAAGACATCATAAAACTGTCGCGGCTGGACGCGCTGGACGAGCAGGAGGCGGACCGTAAGATCGCGGAGCACGTTGACATCTGCAGCCTGTGCGAAGACGCGCTGGACACGCTGCGGCCCGCGGCGGACAAAAAAAACGTCCGCATGTCGTTCACCGGCGAACCCTGCACGGTATACGGCGTGACGCAGTTCGTGGATGAGATCGTGTACAATCTGTGCGACAACGCGGTCAAATATAACAAAGACGGCGGAAGCGTCGACGTTTCCGTACAGAGGTCAGCAGACGGCATCGTGCTGACCGTGGCGGACACCGGCATAGGCATCCCTTTCGAGCACCAGGAACGCGTGTTCGAACGCTTCTACCGGGTCAACAAAAGCCACTCCCGCTCCGTTTCCGGCACCGGGCTGGGGCTCTCCATCGTCAAGCACGCCGCGCAGGCCTGCGGCGCCAAAGTTGCCCTCGAAAGCCGCCCGGGCGAAGGTACCACCATGCGCGTGACCTTCCGCGAGACCGGCCCCGACGCGATCTGACCGCGCCCACGCGCCGCCCCGAAAGCGTTCGGAAGCAGGTCTGTCCCCCGTACAAAAAAGAAGGAACCTGATGATATGCTCACAAATATGATCGAAATGCTTGCAAAAGCGCAAAAGGAACACTACGCCGTGGGGCTGTTCAACGCCACGGATTCGGATATGCTGGAAGCGGTGATCGGCGCCGCCGAAGAGCTGAGATCGCCGGTGATAATAGGCACCGCGCAGGTATTGCTCCCGTACGGCGAGCTGAAACTGATCGCCCCCTCCATGATCGCCGCGGCAAAACGCGCGCACGTACCGGTGGCCGTGCATTTCGACCACGGATTGACGTTTGAGCGCTGCATCGAAGCGCTGAAGCTCGGCTTCACCAGCATAATGTACGACGGTTCCGCCGGAAACGAAGCGGACAACCTGCGGGACACCGCGGAGATCGTTCGCATCTGCCACGCGTTCGGCGCCAGCGTTGAAGGCGAGATCGGCCACGTAGGCATGGCGGCGGCCGGAGACGGCGAGATACGCGACATGTACACCACGCCGGAAGAAGCGATCGCGTTCTCGGAGGCGACGGGCGTTGACGCACTGGCCATCGCCATCGGCACCGCCCACGGCGTATACAAGGCAAAGCCGCGGCTGGATATTGACCGCCTGAAAGAGATCCGCGCGGCGCTGGACACGCCGCTGGTGCTGCACGGCGGTTCGGGGCTCTCGGACAACGATTTCCGGAACACCATCGCCGCCGGCATCACCAAGGTCAATATCCACACCGACCTCTGCCTCGCCGGGCTGGCGGTAATGCGCGCCGGCATCGCCGAAGGGCTCGACTATCTGGCGCTCAGGCAGCGCAAAGTTGACGCCATCAAAGCGGAAGTCAAAAAGAAACTTCTGCTGTTCGGCTGCGCCGGCAAAGCCTAGGACCGCCTCGCTTCAGTGCGCGTCCCGGCAATTTTGCGCGCCGCAAACACACATACGATAAGAGTCAGCGGGAACCCGATCCCTGCCAGGATCCCCCACCGGAGGTTATTGCCGGACAATTGAGACACATTGCCCACCACCGCCGGACCGAGCGTGCCGCCCACGTCGCCCGCCAGAGCCAGGAGCGCAAACATAGCGGTCCCGCCGGTCGGTATTGCCTTCGACGTGATGCTGAGGGAGCCGGGCCACATAATGCCGACCGAAAACCCGCACGCCATACATCCGGCAAGTCCCAGCGCCGGAATATTGACGACCGCCGTCAACAGATAGCTGACAAAGCACAGGACCCCCGAAACTATCATAAACCCGGTCAGATCCGTCTTTTCCCCGAACTTTCCGTACAGCAGCCGGCTGATGCCCATAAATACCGCAAAGCCGCAGGGGCCCACCAGGTCTCCGACGGTTTTCGAGACATGCAGCGCCGACTCCGCGAATGCCGAAGCCCACTGCGCCATAGCCAGTTCGGACGCTCCGGAGGCGATCATCAGGATAATGAACAGCCAGAACTTTTTACGTTTCAGCAGCTGCGCCATCGTCAGGCCGTTGCCGTCCGTTACGATCGGTTCGATCGGGCAGGTGGCAAAATTGTATACATTGGCGAGCGGTATCAACGCCCACAGACACGCAAGTATCCGCCAGTTTCCCGTGCCGAATGCGGCAAAAAACAGCGTTGAGCCGACGATCACTCCCACCGCGCCCCAGCAGTAGAACGAGTGGAGCAGGCTCATCATTTTCGCTTTATTTTCAAAGGGGCACGCTTCGATGATCGGGCTGCAGAGCACTTCGATAAGGCCGCTTCCGACCGCGTATATCACGACGCAGACCAGGATCCCGGGAAGGTGGTTTGAGAACAGGTCGGGAATGAACGCCAGACCGAACAGACCTGCGGCCGACGTGATCTCTGCGGCAACGATGCACGGCCGGTACCCTATTCTGTCCGCCAGTTTTGCGCAGGCAAAATCGACGATCAGCTGAGTGACAAAGAAAACGACGGATATCAGCGCCAGTCCGGAAAGTGATATGCCGTATGACCTGCGGAACGTCAAAAACAGCAGAGGCGCAAAATTGGCCGAGATCGCCTGGGTCACGAATCCGAGATAACAGGCAAGTTTTGTCCTGCCGTATTTTGAATGCTTTGCCTGCATCATGTCTTTATCCCCCATTGAAAGGGACCCGCAGCACTTCCGGCCCGTCGAACCCGAACGTCAACGCACATCTGGGCACACAGCGGTTCAGCGGCGTCGCGGAAACGCTCGCTTCAAATTCCCCTTCCGGCACCTCAAGGCCGGAACTGAACCAGATCTGTTTCGAGTTCCCGTACCGGTCGGTGACGGAGGCGGTCTTTCCGTCAAATTCAATATAATCGCTCGACATGAGTTCACACTCGAACGTCAGCGACGTGCCTCCCACCGTCACGGTCGGATCCTTCAGCACTTCGTACACATGCTCGCACGCATTGATCGAAGACATGCGCACGTCCGACGTGTTGCCCTCGGTCTCGACGCTGATCTCCGTTATCCGGTCGTTGTTCAGGCTCGAACGGAATATTCCGTACACGCCTTCATTCTTTTCGAAGCCGTGGTCGGTCCGCTCGCCGTTGTCCGATTCGACGAGGATGAATTCGCGGTCGCCAACAAAATCCGTGTCTATGATATATTCCCCGAACCCCTTTTCACTGTTGGTGGCGCAGCGCAATTTTATGCATATTTTACCGCCTTTTTGGCCGTTGCCGTGCACTTTAATCACCTTTGCGAGCCTGTCTGATATATCCGTCTCCCGCTCAAAAACGCGCGACAGCACCTGACCGTTAAGCTCTTTATTTTCGTCCAGCTCAAGCAGCGTTATCGGCGCGCGCAGATTTGAAGACATGAGCGCCTCGATCCTTAAGAAAGGCGTCTGCGCCGCGTACGGATTGCGGAATACCGCTTTGTTCCGCGCCTGATCGCCGATATCGTAAAACTTCACGCGCTGATAACTTTTTTCTTTAAATATCGCGCCGCCTTCCCTGTCCCCGGTCATAGCCAGTTCGCAATTTCTTTCAATCAGTATCCGGCGCTGCGCTTCGGTCAGCACACCGGCTTTCCTCAGGTCGTCATACTTTTTGTACAGCGCGATATTCCGCCGGAGCCCCGCGAACCTGCCGAGCTGCTCCCGGGTCGTACCGTTGAAAACGTTGGCAAAATCATACATCACCGCCAGGCTGCCCATATGGTCAACGGCGTCCGTAAAGTGGTACTTCGTGTGCTCGCCGCCGGGATATTTGTCCGTCATCGGGTAGAAATCGTACCAGCCCAGGATCGGCGCGCCGTAACGGTCAATAAACTCGAGATTGGCGCCGGTATGCCTGCGGTTGAATTCCTTGTAGCCCCGGTACGGCGTGTCCCAGGCGCCAATGCGGCCGCGCGCCGCCCATATTGACGGCATAAACGTCGACATCTCGAGCACCGGATCGTCATTACAGTATAGCAGCATTTCCCGCACGAACTCCGCCGAATAGTACCATGCCTCGTGCTCCGGGTCGCAATGCGCCGAGATGCCGTCGAGCGCGTCAAGATATATGGACCGGAATCCGCCTTCATTGTATGCTTTTGCGGTATTGCGGGCGATCTCGTAGAAAAGGTCAGAGCCCAATACGGGCGTGAAACCGAAATACTGTCCTTCCAGATGCTTCACGGCGGCACCGGCGTTGTGCGCAGCGGCTTTCGTGCCCGCGCATCCCCGTTCCAGCGCTTCGAACCCGCGTTCGTGCTTCTTAAAGCGAATTATCTCCCGGTCTATCAGGAGAAAAGGCGTATTGGTCACGCAGAACCCGAAATCGTCCGAAACACCCGCGGCTGATTCCTTCGTTTCGATCAGCGTATCCGCTTCGGAGAGGACCTTCGCCAGCGTGAACGTCTCCATCGTCTTTAGCTGCGCCTGATTCTCCGGGCGGCTCAGGATCGTATCGCAGTCGTAGTCAATATAGTGCGAATATGTGTGGAGCCCCGCGGTCAATCCGTCCTTTTCCAGCCGCAGCGCCACCTTTTCTTTGAATTCCGCCGCGTTTTCGTACTTCGCGAAACGGAAATCGCCCTGCCTGTACGTTGCCGGCCCTTTATGGAAATCGATCTGGTCAACGCCGATGCTTTTGAAAAACGGTATGTTGTTGTCCAGAAACTCCTCGGAGGAATCGAACTGGATCGTATAATTCGTGAAATTGATCCTTTCATCCCGGCCCCAGGCGCCGCCTTTTTTGGAGCAGATCCCCCTGCGTTTGTCGATCCCGGAGCAGACTTCTTTTATGATGTCTTTTTGCAGGCAGATCGGAGCGATGATCAGCGCGTATTTCGCGCCGGCAGTGCCCAGATGCGGATATACGGCGCCGCCGGTCCTGCCGCTTTTGCTGTCGGGATAGTACAGCGGATCGACATTTGCGGTGAGCGCGATCCCGATGCACCCGGTGCTTTCTTTGTCGCCGGTGTCGAATACGAAACGCAGTTCGGCAATGGTCAGCCTGAAAACTCCGGCCGGCAACGGATCGAGCAATTCGAACGTGAAATAATCGTCAAACGCCCCCACGCTTACACGAAACGCGCCGATCCCGGTACGCACAGTCAATATGCCGTCCGAGAGCGCAAGCTCCCCCACGGGGATAATTGCCCCGTCACGCATTTCGAGCTTGAAAAAAGTGTTGTCCGCGTACGGGCAGACGTTCCGGCCGCTCTTCAGATCAAGCACGGACAATACCCGCGCGTCCGTTCCCGAGATCGTGATCTTCGCCAGTCGGTTGGCGAGGACAATCGTGTCAATACTCATGTTTTGAGATTCCTTCTGTATGTCGTCCATTTCGTTTTGTCAAAACTGCGCCTGCAGGATTCGCCGCCCCCTGCTCAAGAGCTAACAGTTTCATTTTTCTTTCGATCCCGCCCGCATATCCGGTCATGCCGCCGTCCGCACCGATCACGCGGTGGCAGGGGATTATTATCGAGATCGGATTGTGCCCTACGGCGCCGCCGACCGCCTGCGCGGACATGCGGCAGGAACCGGTTTGCTTTGCGACGAGCTTAGCGATCTCCCCGTACGTCATAGTTTGGCCGAAAGGGATCGTCAGCAATATCTCCCAGACCGCCTTGCGAAACGGCGTTGCCCGCATAAGAAGCGGCGGCGTGAAATCCGGAGCATTGCCGCTGAAATAAATATTCAGCCATTTGTCCGCCTGATCGAATACGGGCAGCGCGTTTTCCGCAAAACAGTCGTCAAGAGTATCCGCGTAATACTTCTGCCCTTCGAACCACAGACCGGTCAACGCGTTGCCGTCGCTGGCGACCGTGATGCCGCCGAGCGGCGATCCGCAGTGATGAATGTAATCCATAGGAGCTCCTTTTTGCGCCGGATCGTTCCGGCCTCCGTGCAATGTTACAACAGGAATCGGAAAAAAGCAACCGGACAGATAATAAAACGTTTTTTCGGGAGTGGAAGTAAACTTTTCACTCGCCTAAAGCGCTTTCTCCGGTCACGTGAATAACAAACGGAATTATTCCACCTGATTTCCCTCCTTAACGGTGGCCTGAGCCCTGCCTGCTGCACTATCCGCCTAACTGCCGGGAATCGCTCGTTCATCCGTATTCTCGCTCATTTTTTGCGGGCTCACCTGGTATAAAACCACTAGAATTTGCCCAAATTTATCCAGAATTGCCTTCTTCGCGGCTCAGCTCTCGCTCATTTTTGTTTGCCGGGCCTTACGAATGGTATAAAAACGCAAAATTCATTTAATTTTATCCAGCCCAAATTAGTATGATTTTGTTCCGATGGTATAAAAAGCCCGGAAAATGAAAGATTTATCCATCCATAGGACCACAGACGGAGCCCAATGACACCGAGAAGGAGCCAAAAATGGTATAAGAGTGTTCAAAAAACATTAAATTTATCCAGAATCCGGGAGCGATGCAAAAGCGGATAAGTTGAGAGAAGGCGCCGGATGGATAAAAAGCACATAATCCCCTAAAATTATCCAAAGCAAATTAGGACAGCTCGAGATCTGGCACTTCAGCGGCGCTTCAGGACGCATCGGGGAGGTTTCAGGGGACTCGCGGACGGTGACTCATGCGTTTGACAGGTCAGAGGATGCGCCCATAATCACTCCGCCCTTTTACCCGGTAAAAATGGGCTGTTCGTTGTCCGGCTACTCAGCCGGCGATCAAACAGCCCATTCTTTCATTCCGCATTGCCTACGCAAACGCCGCACTGCCTACGCAAACGCCGCATTGCCTACGCAAACGCGGCGCCGCAAAAGCATCGAAAAAGTATTATTTTTTGTCCTTCTTTTTCTTCTTCGCGACCGCGATGATCACGACGATCACGATGATCACGGCAAGGATTATAAGCAGCCAGATGAAAATACACAATCCGAGCGGCTGCGGGCAGAAGTGGCAGATCGGGCAGGTCTTCTTATGCGCGTTCGCCTGTTCGTCCGGACCGGGAGTGCCGTCCGTTCCGGGATCGGTGTGGTAGTTGATGTCGTCGGTGCCGAAGGAGATGATCTTCGACCAGTCGGAATAGATAGATCCGTCAAAATAATCGGGATGATCGTACACGTAGCGGCAGCGCAGCTCGATGATCGCGTCTTTCGGAACGTTCGGCCGCTCAGCGTTTGCGAGCGCGAAAAGCGCGGCTTCCATCTCACCCGCCTTGATGAGCCAGTCGCCCTGAAGCCGAGTGAATTCGGTGTCGCCTTTGACGCGGCCTTCGACTTCGATCGTGATTCGACCGAGATTTGCGGCAACTTTCGCGGCATCCTGAGCCAGCTTGTCGGGCACGGTCAACGTGAATGCTACGACCGGATTATCGTTGAAGTCATGATCGGTCATACGCAGTCCGGTGATCACCGGCGCGATCAGATCGTCCCTGGTGAGCGGCTTGAAGACATCCGCTTCCTTTCCGACAGAGGCAATATTCGACCAGTCTGAGTAGTAGTAATCCTTTTTCGTCTCACCGCCGACCGTTTTCCACACGCTGACAACAAAGCGCATGCGGAAATACGCGGTGTGCTTCGTGAAGTCGATCCGGAGTTCTTCGTCCGCGGTGCTGTAGGTGTACTGGTCAGGTTTCAGCTGCTCCTTTACGCCGGGTGTGAGCATTTCCGGGTCGCCGTTCCAGCGTTCGTCGTTCGGCAAGCCGCGCAGGACCCAGATCTCATTTACGGTCTCGGTGCCGTTGCCGATTCCGCCGTCTACCACGTCCCATTCACTGTAACGCGGGCGTCCCTCGCTGTCGCGGCCGAGGCCGTGGACGGAGTCTGCCTTCCAGTAATCATTCGCGTGCCAGCCGGA
>CACZOW010000316.1 GCA_902782885.1 uncultured Ruminococcus sp.
AACGTGGTAAAATTGTCCCAAGAAAACAGGCGCCGCGAAGCGGGCGGGACCCGTGCGGCCGGGGAGGAAAAAATGATAAGAGTAGGTATCGTAGGAGCACGCGGATTGTCCGTGGTGGGAGCGATGAAGGCGATGCCGGAGCGGGTGAAGATCGCCGCCATGTGCGACCTGGACGAAGGCGCGCTCGCCGAGGCAAAAGCGTTCATTGAAAAGGACAACGAAAACGCGGACGGCCTCAAACTGTTCCGCATTTACGACGACATGATCGAGCACGGGGATATTGACGCCGTGATCATTTCGACGCCAATGCAGTGCCACGTGCCCCAGGCGATCACCGCGCTCCAGGCCGGCAAGCATGTGATGTGCGAAGTGACCGCCGCCGTCACCATGGACGAACTCTGGTGGCTTATCGAAAACGTGGAAAAATCCGGCAAAATTTACATGTACGCCGAAAATTACTGCTATATGCCCGAATGCCAGATCGTGCGCGCGATGGTGAAAAAGGGCATGTTCGGCGAGATCTACTACGGCGAAGGCGAATACACGCACGACTGCACCTCGCTGCGGAACTGGCACGGCAAAACCGGCTGGCGCTCCTACTGGCAGATGGGCACCCGCGGCTCGTTCTATCCCACACATTCGCTCGGCCCGGTGATGCAGTGCTTCGACGACGACCGCATCGCCGCGATCGCGTCCTTCTCTCCGGGCAACCACAATCCCTACGGCCTGCGAAACGATGACCTCACGCAGACAATGTGCGTGCTGGAAAGCGGCAAGCTGGTCAAATTGCGCGTTGACACCATCTCGCCGCGGCCCCACGCCATGGCGTACTACCAGATACAGGGCACGAAAGGCTGCTACGAAGCCAACCGGTTCGGCGGCGAAGGCAAAATCGCCGTTGCCACCGACGCGGACCCGACGGGTTACGCACAATGGAAAGACCTCTCCGCGTTCAAAGAATTCCTGCCCGAACGCTACCGCAGCGGCGCGGGCGAAGGCGCGGGCCACGGCGGGGGCGACTACTACATCGTGGAAGATTTCATCGAGGCCATCGAGAAAAACGTGCAGCCGGAGCTCAACGTTTACAAAGCGGCCGAATGGACGTCCGTAGCGCTGCTCTCGCAGCTTTCCGTCACCAACCAGGGCAAACTGCTCAAAGTCCCCAAATTCCGTCCGAACATGAGCTGGGCGGAGAAACGCATCAAACTCTGAAATCCGTTGCGCATTCAAGGAGGCAATATGTCCGTGATTCACATTGTCAACGAAAAACTCACGCTGGACGCCGAACCGTCCTGTTTCCGCTATACTTTCACTCTTCCCGACGGCAGCGCGTGGTCAATGACCAAACGCCCCTTTATCCGTTTTGCCGACGGCAGCGAATTGCCCTTCCCAGAGCCGGAAACCGCCGAAGCATACCGCTCCGGCACCTTTGACGGCATCAAATGCGTGTACAGCGGCTTCGGAGAAGCGCACAGCGAGCTTCGCGCCGTGACGCATATCAAGCTCGACCGCACCGGCGGCGACGTGCTGTTCACGCTGAACCTGACCGGCGACAAACCGTGCGAGATCCTCCGGGTCTCTTTCCCCGCACCGCTGGATTTCGGCGCTGCCCCGGGTCACGGATATACCGTGCTGCCCCGGATGCACGGCACACTGATCCCGGCAGGAGAGCCCATAAAGATCATGGACGGACAGATCTACGAGCGGGACGGCTATATGCCCTTGTTCGGCCAGGTGCGGGACGGTTCCGGATACGCCGCGATTTACGAGACGCCCTTTGACGCCATGTATGAACCCGACGGCGACAGAGTTGCCCCCATGTGGCGCACCTCCCTGGGCAAACTGAATTACGTCCGCAAAATGCGCTACTGCTTCCGCACGGATTGCGACTACAACGTAATTGCCAAATGCTACCGCGCGTACCTTAGGGAGCGCGGGATGCTGGTCACGCTGCGGGAGAAATTTGACCGCAACCCCAAAGCCGAACGCATCGTAGGCGCCCCGGTGATACATACCTTCATCGCGGTGCATATCGTCCCCGAATCACACTTCTACGATCCGGACGATCCCGCCCATAACGACCACTGGGCCACCTTCGACGAGCGTGCGGAAGAGCTGCGCGGGCTGAAAGCGCGCGGACTGGACAAAGCGTACACCCACTTCGACGGCTGGGGCAGCCACGGCTACGACAATCTCCACCCCTCCCCGTTCCCGCCTCACGAAGCGGCCGGCGGCGCCGAGGGCATGAAGCGGCTCGCGGATACCTGCCGCGAACTGGGATACATTTTCGGCATCCACGATCAGTACCGCGACTGCTACTATGACAACCCGGATTTCCGGCTGGAGGAAGCAGTCACGTACGCGGACGGCGGCCATCCGTTCCACGATTTCTGGAACGGCGGCAAACACACTTTCCTGTGCTCCGAATTCGCGCCGGATTATGTAAAGCGCAATTACGATCAGTTCGAAAAGCTGGGCATCGACGTCGAAGCGGCGTACCTGGACGTGTTCTCGGTGGTGGAAATGGACGAATGCTTCCATCCGGACCATCCCGTCACGCGGGAACAATGCGCGCGCAACCGCCGTCACGCCCTGGACATTCTATCCGACCGGGGCATAATCCCCTCTTCGGAAGAGGCGCTGGACTGCATAATTCCGTCGCTGATCCTCTGCCACCACGCGCCGTTCTGCGTGGAAGAACTGGGCAGTTGCACGTCGAAAGCCGTGGGCGTGCCGATACCGCTGCTGAGCCTGGTGTACCACGACTGCTTCATCGTGCCGTGGATCGGATTGCCGGGCGAACGGGGCGGCTGGTGCGTGCCGATCGATGATTGCCCTTATACGTACGCGATGCTGTACGGGCAGCCGGTGTATTGTCCGCCGGACGCCACCGAAGAGGATATCAAAGCGGTCAAAGCCGCCTGCGACAACGCCGCACGCCTCACCCACTGCGAGCTGGTCCGCCACGAATTCGTTGACGGCAGCTACCGCGTCCAGCGCACCACGTTCTCCGACGGCACAAAAATAACGGCCAACTTAGACACCTGCGAAGTCTCCGTTGACCGCTAATTTGCCATTTGCCATTTTCAATTTGCCATTTGATCAAACTCCAAACATCAGCTGCGCGTACGTCGGAAGCGGCCAGCGGCGGTTATCCGTCAGGGTCTCCGCTTCGTCCGCGGCGGCGCGCAGTTCCTGCATCGCGGGCAGCACGTTGTCCCGTATGCGCAGGCTCTGTTCGGTTATATCTTTGCCGCTGTGCGCGTAGTCGGCGGCCTCCTGCAGTTTGCGTGTTTTCTCCGCCATGAGCGTAAGCAGTTCGGAAAGGCGGCACGCGGTGGTGCGCTCGTATGTATCGTCTATGCCCAGCGTCTTCTTGGTCAATACGGCCGCGGACAGCTCGGTGCTGAAGCCGGACACCGCGGGCATGATGTCGCGCCGCGCCATCTCCAGCATCGTGGCGGCTTCGATATTCACGATATTGACGTAGTTGCCCAGCAGGATCTCGTAGCGTGAGCGCAGCTCCGCTTCGGTGAATACCTTCTGCTCCGTGAGCATGCGCACGTTCTTCGCGTCCAGGATGTGAGGCAAGCAGTCGGGGGTCGAGGGGAGGTCGGAAAGTCCGCGGCGGTGCGCTTCGGCTTTCCATTCGTCATCGTAGCCGTTGCCGTTGAATATGATGCGTTTGTGCGCTTTGATCGTGCGTTTCAGCAGGTCGTGGAGGGCGTCGCCGAAATTGTCCGCCTGCTCCAGTTCGTCCGCGTATTGGCGCAGCGACTCGGCCACGGCGGCGTTCAGCATTATGTTGGCGCAGGCAATGGAATTTGACGAGCCCAGCATGCGGAACTCGAATTTGTTGCCCGTGTAGGCAAAGGGCGAGGTGCGGTTGCGGTCGGTGGTGTCGCTGAAGAACGCGGGCAATACCGGCACGCCGAACGCCATCTCCCGGCGGCTCACGCCGTTGTACGGCGCGTCGTTTTCAATGGATTCCAGCACTTCGGTGAGCTCCGTGCCCAGGAACACGGATATGATGGCCGGGGGCGCTTCGTGGAAACCCAGACGGTGGTCGTTGCCCGCGGTAGCTACCGATATGCGCAGCAGATCCTGATAGTCGTCCACGGCCTGTATCACCGCGCACAGGAACAGCAGGAACTGCGCGTTTTCATGGGGCGAGGCGCCGGGCCGCAGCAGGCGGATGCCGTCGTCCGTGTCCATGGACCAGTTGTTGTGTTTGCCGGAACCGTTGACCCCTTCGAAGGGCTTCTCGTGCAGCAGGCACACCAGCCCGTGACGCGCGGCCACGTTCTGCATAACTTCCATGGTGAGCTGGTTATGGTCGGTGGCAATGTTGGTCGTCGTAAATATCGGCGCCAGTTCGTGCTGTCCGGGGGCAACTTCGTTGTGCTCCGTCTTGGCCAGCACGCCCAGTTTCCACAGCTCCTCGTCCAGTTCCGCCATGTAGGCGGCAACGCGCGGCTTGATCGCACCGAAATAGTGGTCGTTCAGTTCCTGCCCTTTGGGCGCGCGGGCGCCGAACAGCGTGCGGCCGGTGAATTTCAGATCCGGGCGCCGGTCATACAGACTGCGGTCCACCAGGAAATATTCCTGCTCCGCGCCGGAAGAAGAGTTGACGTATTTTGAAGTGGTGTTGCCGAACAGCCTCAAAATGCGGAGAGCCTGACGGTTAAGCGCGTTCATTGACCGCAGCAGCGGAGTCTTTTTATCCAGCGCCTCTCCCCCGAAGGAGCAGAACGCGGTGGGGATGCAGAGCGTGTTGTCCTTGATAAACGCGTAAGACGTGGGATCCCAGGCGGTGTAGCCGCGGGCCTCGAAAGTCGCCCGGAGGCCGCCCGAAGGGAACGAAGACGCGTCCGGTTCGCCCTTGATCAGTTCCTTGCCCGAGAACTCCATTATCACGCCGCCGCCCGGCGCCTTGGCGATAAAACTGTCGTGCTTTTCGGCGGTGATTCCGGTGAGCGGCTGGAACCAGTGGGTGAAGTGCGTAGCGCCCAGTTCGATGGCCCAGTCCTTCATCGCTTCCGCCACCGCGCTGGCTACGTTCGGATCGAGCCTGGCGCCCTCGTCGATGGTCTTTTTGAGCTTGCTGTACACGTCCGGTGCGAGTCTTTCCTTCATCGCCCGGTCGCCGAACACCATACATCCGAAATAGTCCGAGATCTTTTTCATAGCCGGCCGCCTTTCGTGCCGCGCGTCCGGTGCTGCCGGGCGCCGCGGGGACAATCCATTAAAGCGAACGGCGAAGGCGCCGGACAATCCGCCCGAAGCTCTTCGCCGTACGTTGTTTTTATACACTCTGACGCGGACAATGTCAAGAATTATTCTTCGTCTTCGCTCAAATATCCCGCCAGGGAAGCATATTGTCTCAGGGCGCGGCGCACCAGGCCGTTGTCCGTCCCGTGCCGGAGCGTCTCCGCCAGTTCCGCGGCCTTGAACGCTTTTTCAAGGTTGCCCGTGCAGTGCGGCTCCGCGCTTACCGCGAACTCCTGCTCCGCGTGTCCGCCTTCGGGCAGCTCGCAGCGTACCGAGAGCGTGCAAAGTTCCGAAGCGCCGGCCGCCGCATCCGGGGCGGCGCCGTATTTGAGCGGTTTGGTCTCCCGGCCGGTCTCGCCGAAATACAGTTCGTAGCAGGCAACGCACTTGTCGCCGCTTCCGAAAGGCTCGGACTCGACTTTATCGTCCCGGAAGTCCTCCGCGGAGAGCGTGCGGTTCTCGAAGCCCAGCAGCCGGTAGCCCTTCACCGCCGCGGGATTGAATTCCACCTGGGCTTTCACGTTTTTGGCGATAGGATGCACCAGCGCCTCGAAGCGGTCGCGCAGCACCATTTCGGCGTCTTTAACGCTGTTGATCACGTAGTAGTTGCCGTTGCCGTTCTTTGCAAGGGTCTCCAGCTTGTCGTCCTGCAGATTGTACAGGCCGCAGCCGATGGCCGAGTAGTACACGCCGCTCTTTTTCCGGCTCTCGATCAGGTCCTTCAGCCCGCCGTTTTGCGTCACGCCGAAGTTCAGGTCGCCGTCGGTCACCATGATCACCCGGTTCAGGCCGTCTTCCGCATAGTTTTCCACGGCAATGTCGTACGCGGTCTCGATGCCCCGGGAACCGTTGGTGCAGCCGCTGATCTCCATTTTCTCCAGTTTACCGATCACGTATTCGATGTCGTGTTTCCTGTTCTTCGTCATACCGTTCAGGAACACGTGGTCAACGTCCGAATACGTCACGATGCTCAGCTTATCGCCGTCGTTCAGCCGCGCGAACACGGTGGCCAGCGTCAACCTTATCTGCAGTGTTTTCGAAGACATGCTGCCCGAGGTGTCAATGAGCAGCACGATGTTCCGCTTTTCCGGGAGCGTTTTCTTTCCCGCGATACCCAGGAACAGGAACCCTTTGTCCCCTTCCCGCTTCAGCTCGGCGGTCAATTCAAACAGCCCGCCCTTTTCCGCGTCGGGCGCGGCGAGCTCGTAATCGAGGAAGTTGAGCAGTTCCTCTGTGCGCACCATATCGTGGGCGGTGCGGGTGTAGCGTTCGTAGTTGCCCAGCAGTACGGTGGCGGCGGCGGTGTTGTTCGTGGTCCGGAAAGTGGAGAGCGGCGAACCGGCCGTGTCTTTGACCCGGCTGTCCTCGAAGCTGTCGTAATTATCCCAGCGCACGTCTTCGATATCGCCGCAGCAGATGCCGCATTCCTCGGCTTCCGGCGCTTCCGCCATCATCATACTCGTTTTCGCAAGCATCGGCGCCGCGGCCTCTTCTCGAAGAACACACGCATCGTACATGACCTCGCCCGCCTCGGGTGCCGGTGCTCTGCCCACGGCGCCTGAAAACTTCCTGCGGGGAGCGCTTTGGGCCGAAGCCATATTCAGAAACATGCCGTAACGCGGCGCTCTCCCAAACGTGAGCGCGCAGAGTTTGTCCGCTTCTTTCTCCGTGTACCCCAGCGATAAATAGTATTTCTTTTCCTGTGTAAAATCGTTTTTCATCGTCGATTACCTCCCTGCTAAAACTGCTTCAGAGGGCATTGTCCCCGCGCTTCGGGTGCGGCCTCTGTCATCTTGCGGCAATATTATATCATGGCAGATCGCGGCGTGGTCGTTTGGCAAGCGACATTTTTGCCGGTCGGCGATGGCGTGAAGCGGCGGATACGCGGTCAATACTTCCAGTTCTTATCGGACAGCGTGATGCCGCTCACTTTTTCGGAGGTTTTATCGACTTCGATCGAGAGCCGCAGATCGAAGCCCCCGCTGTAATCGGTATATGTGTAGGAATAATAGTCGGACCCGTTGTAGACCGAGTATTCCGAATTGACCTTTTCTTCGACTTCCGCTTTGGTGGTGGCGTTCATCACGATGCCGCCCGCCAGCTCCACCGGGATATTCCTCTCCGCGTCAATGGAGACCCGGTATACCGCGCAGTTGCCGGCAACGGTCTGATAGTCGGCAAGATTGACCAGTTCGGCGTAGAACCAGGCGCCGTCGCGCTCCAGCGAGATCGATTTTGTATCGCCCGCCGGGATCGGGCCGCTGTTCTCTCTGATCTTCCAGCCGTTTTCCGTAAACGCGGACAACGGCGCAGGCAGCTGATACAGATCGCCGCCGATAGATATTTTGCAGGAAAGCAATTCGCCGTCCAAAGAGGACGGAGCTTTGTACTTCGCCAGGTATTTCGGCACGGCGTCGTTGACCGCGGTATCGGGATCGTCATCAAAATTAATGTTTTCCACCGTGATCGAGGAATACTTTCTCATTCCGCTTTCTTCGGAATAGCAAATAAAACGCACCCCGGAGGTCCTTGCTTTTTCATAGGTCAAAACCGTGTAATCCGTATTGTCATCTCTTTCCGCAGGCTTGCCGAAGGCGGCAATGATCTCATCCACGCCGGATTCGCAGTCAATGCCTTTGGCCAGCACGATATTGCTGCCCGAAGCCAGTTCGCCTTCCACGCTGAAGACGGTGCAGTCTTTGATCGCCCGCGCGTTGCCGCTTGTGTTATAGACTTCAACATTGATCGCCGCACCTTTTTTCCGCATCGGAAACGCCAACGATTTATACCCGCCCACTTTGTATGATTCGCTGTAATCGGAGTCGGCGATCGACCAGCCGTCGGATGTAAGTTTGTCGAATGACATAGGAAGCTGATAAACGACGCCGTCAAGTTCGAATGTTGTATCATAAAGATTATCGGAAAGTTTGAGCGTTTTATCCGCGTTCCGGCTCTTGCCCTTTCCGCCGAGCAGAACGGTCAGCAGGACAACGCCCGCGACCAGTACGGCCGCGCCGGCGGCGATCGCCGCTATTATCACTTTGCGTTTTTTGCCCGCGGGAGCCTTCTTATCCGCGGCTGCCGGGCCCCGGTCGGCGCCGGATACCGTAGCGGTATGGCTTTCAGCGCGGCCGGTATCTCCGGCTCCCGCATAAGTCATTTCAGCCGGCGCCGGAGGCACGGCGGCGCTGCGTTCCGTTTCCGCGGCGTCGTTGCCTTCCAGCCCCTCAAGGAATTCGTCAATGCTCTGATAACGGTCCTGCTGCAGCACCGCGAGGCCTTTCATTATTGCCGCCTCGAACTGCGCGGCGATCGTCACCCCCAGTGCGGAGGGAGACTTCAATTCGTCGGAATACAGGCGCTGCGTGGAGTCGTCCGGCGTCACGCCGGTGATGCATTTGTACATGGTCGCGGCCAGCGCGTAAACGTCGGTCCAGGGGCCCTGGTTGCCCTTGCTGCGGTACTGTTCCTCGGGCGCGTAACCGGGTTTCAGCATTACGGAAAGACTTTTGTTAGCAATCGAAGACATGTTCCGGGCCGCCCCGAAATCCAGCAGCTTGACTTTACCGTTCACGAGCATTATGTTGTCCGGCGCGATGTCCCGATGGATCAGACCCTGTTTGTGGACTTCCCGCAGCGACTTCATTACCGGAAGCATCAGGTTCAGCGCCTGTCCGGCGCTCATTCTTCCGCGTTTTTTCAGATATTCCTTGAGCGTCTGACCTTCCAGATACTCCATGACGATATACGCGGTGTTGTTCGCTTCGAAGAAGTCGCGTACAGTTACGATACCGTCCTCGCTGCTGAACCGCGCCAGCACCCGCGCCTCCCGCAGGAATCGGTCCTTCCCGTTTTCGAAAAACGCTTTGCGGTCGCCGGCGGTGGCGATCGAGATCAGGGGCGAGGCTGTGTTGCTTCGGGTAGCGTATCCGTTCGGATAGTATTCTTTAACGGCAACCCGCATGTCCAGCTGCTGATCGCGGCCGATATATGTGATCCCGAAGCCGCCCTCTCCGAGCGCCGCACCGATGAGGAACCGACCCTGCAGGAGCGTCCCCGGGAGCAGATGATGCGCGGGGATCTCCGCGTTCTGGGCTTTGCCGCAATGCGGGCATTCCCGGGCGTCCTGTTCGATCTCGTTCATACAGTGAATGCAATAGTTCATTACGCTCTCCCCTTCGGATCGCCGGATGATCATTTTAATTCGTCGGCAATACCATTATAACACAAAACGGCGCGGCTGTTAAAGCCGCGCCGTTTCTTTTTTGTGTCATATCCGGTCAATGCGGCCGGATGCTTCCGTCATCCGCTCAGTTAGCGGCGGCAACGGAAATGATGTGCGGGTTAACGCCGTCGTACCAGTACAGGTAGCCTTCCATATCGATCTTGTCGCCGACTTTGAGCGCTTTGACCGCTTCGTAAACGTCAGTGCCGGTGCCGCGCAGATAGGACTCTACGAGGAAGGTGTAGGTGTTGCCGCCAACGGAGACTTTGAAGTACAGGTCGTCGCCGTCGCTGCCGGTGCCGTTGTACTTGTACAGGTAGGCAACGTCATTGCCGTCCGCATCCTTGGAAGCCTCGACGGTCATGCCTTTGAACGCGACGAACTGGTTCATCTTCTTGGCGAGTTCATCCTGGTTGGCCAGCAGAGCGGTAACGTCGGTAGCCGTGGCGATCCAGTTGCCTTCGAGCAGCGTGAAGGTGCAGCCTTCACCAACTTCGACTTCACCGTGGTACTCGGCTTTGTTGCCTTCAACGCGGATCTTCGCGCCTTTTACGAGTTTGTTATTGTACTCGTCCTCGGTGCAGGCCATGTTGTAGGCAAGGTATCCGCCGTCTGCATCCTGCAGATAAATAACGGCCTTGTCCTGCCACCAGCTCTGCTTATCCTGGATGTACGCTTCGATGACGACTTTGTCATCGACCGCTGCGGCGGCATACTGCGCGTAGGTCATAACGCCTTCGCCTTTTTCAGTATCGGGGCCTGCGGGAGCGGCGGTAACGTCCGGTTTCGCGGTAGGATCAGTGTTTTCGATTTTCTTGCAGCCGAACAGCGTGAACACTGCGACGAGCGCAAGCACGAGAGCTATAACTTTTTTCATTTCATTCGATCTCCTTTTCAAAATGAATGGTTCGGGTCCGCTTTTTCGCGAACGGCGCAATTCTAATACTATTCGAAGGTTTTGTCAAGCAAAAGCACGCGAAGCGTCCCTGCGGAGCGTTTTTTCTTCATTTACGCTTCTTTTTTTCGGCTGCGCACCGTGTTCAATGCCCAGAACGTGATCAGTCCTGCCCACGCGACGCCCAGACACACGATCAGCGCCACCGCGCCGGAAGGCAGACCGCCTTCGGGCATCTTCAGGTGGTACATTTCCGCGATGCGGGGGAACAGTTTATCGATGTAGGCGTTGTCAACGGTCTCCTTGCGGTTGTTGGATTTGACCACTTCCTCGATCAGCTGGCCCGCCGCCTGACGCAGCGCCGCGGAGCCGTTGAACACCGGCGTCACGAACGTATTGGGCTGGTTCGCCAGCAGCAGTTTGGCAGCGTCGATCTTCACATGATAGTACTGATCGTTGTCCTCTCCCGCCCGGTTCAGATAATCCTGATATTCCGGCGTGTTCTGCGCTTTGAGCGTCACCGGCACGTAGCCTTCCGTGCCGGAATAGCTGATCTGCACCTTGTTGGTCAGCATGAACTGCGCCAGCAGCCAGGTCGCCAGCACTTCCTTGCTGTCACGCTTGTTGAAAATGCACATGGAAGGCCCCTGGGATATCATCTTGGGATCGTCGACGTTGAACTGCGGTACCGGCAGCACCACGGTCTCGAATTCCACCACGTCCTCCGGCGGTATGTCCTTGAGCGGCGATTCGCTGCCGATCCAGGTGGCGCCCGCCGTGGAGTCCACCGCAAATATGCACTCGCCGCGGTTGAAGTAGTCGCCCGGGTAGCTGGAGATCTTGAACGTCGAGAACGCTTTGGTCTTGGCGTGAGGCGAAATATCCAGGAGCAGCTTGCGCGTGGTATCGTTGAAGACCAGGACGTTGCCCTTGCTGTCGGAATAATCCGCGCCCAGCTGGCGGAGCATCTGGATCATCATGTTGTCCGTGGACTTGTAGATGAACGGTATCATGACGTTTTTGCCGTTCAGCGCATACGTGCCGTCGGGATTCTGCGCCTTGGCCGCTTCGGAGACCTCCCACACGAAATCCCACGTCACCGTTTCCGGCAGCGTGTAGCCCAGTTTTTCCACGTACGTCTTATTCACGTACAGCGCCTCGGTGGAACGCATGTACGGCAGCGCGTAGTAATGCGCGCCTATGCGGCCCTCGCCGATGAACTGCGGCACCAGCTCGTCCATTGCCGGTCCGTCGAATTTCAGCTTTTCTCCGCCCAGCCCGTAGTACGGGTCTTCCATCAGTTCGTCCAGGGGGACAACGGTGTTGGCGCCGGTCAGATAAGTGGCAATATGGTCCGGATACGACACGCACAGGTTCGGCGTGGTCTCCGTGGGAATGTTGGTGATAACGTCGCGGTAAATGTCGTTGTAGTCGGTGTACAGTTTAAGTTTAACATGGATGTTCGGGTACAATGCCTCGAAATCCCGTATTGCCTCCTCGTAGATCTTTTTCTGCGCCACGTTCGTGTCGTTCTTGGCCCAGAACACGATCTCGTAATTGCCCGCTAGTTCGAACGCCGGGTCGGCGGAACCGCCCGTACGGTTGGGCATCGTAAACTTCGGCAGCGTGCCGCCGCCTTCGGAAGATTCTTCGCCGGGCTTCACCAGTTTGCCGTGGCACGCGGTCAATACGCCCGCCATGCACAGCGCCGCCAGCGCGAGGGCGATCAGTCTAAACAATCGCTTCATCCCTTCGTGCCCCCTCTCGAAACGCCTTCCATGATCCGCTTGCGGAACACCAGGAACAATATGATCAGCGGCACGGAAATTACCACCACCGCGGCCATCATTGCCGGCGTGTTCTGCCGTCCGAAGCCGCTCTCGCGGATCTCCTGTATACCGTTGGAGACCAGGAAATATTCTTTCTTATCCGTGATCAGGCGCGGCCACATATACGAGTTCCAGCACTCGATCACTTTGAGGATAGTCACCGTTACCACCGTGGGCTTGGCGATGGGCAGCACGACTTTCATCAGATATTTGAAATCCGACGTGCCGTCCACTTTCGCGGCTTTGTAAAGTTCGTCCGGTATCTGCTCGAAATTCTCCTTCAGCAGGTAGATGTAGAACACCGACGCCACCGAAGGCAATATCAGTCCGGGGAACGAGTTGCGCAGTCCCAGATTCGTCACGGTCACGAAGTTTGTGATTATCACCAGTTCGTTGGGGATCATCATCAGCGACAGGAACAGCGTGAATACCAGGTTCTTGCCGCGGAATTCCAGGCGGGAGAACGCGTACGCCGCCAGCACCGATACGGTCAGCATCAGCGCGGTGGTGATCACGGCGAAAATGAACGTGTTCAGGAAGTAGCGCGGCAGCGGCACGGAATTGAACGCCTTCACATAGTTTTCCAGCGTCGGGGACAATGTGATGAACTGCGGCGTCGTCTCCGCGTTGTACGCGCTGTAGCTCTTGATCGAGGTCAATATCATCCAGTAGAACGGGAACAGCACGATGACCGCCCACAGTCCCAGCAAAATGAACTTGACCGCGCTGCCTACCTTGCGGCGGACACTGATGCCGGAGCGTTTGCTTTTATTGCTGTTATTGTTGTCCATTGCATCCGCCTCCTCAGTAAACCACTTTTTTGCGGCTTATGATCAGGTTCACGCAGGTGATCGTAAACACGATGGCGAACAGGATCAGCGCCGCAGCGCTGGCGTAGGACGGGTAGCCGCCCCGGGCGCCGTACAGCATGTCGTACACGTAGCCCACCAACGTGTTCATGCCCTCGGCGTTGAGGTCAACGCCGAACAGCGCCACACTGTCGCTGTACGCCTTGAACGCGCCGATAAAACCGGTGATGATCAGATAGAACAGCGTGGGAGAGATCATCGGCATCGTGATCTTCCAGAAGATCTTGGCGTCGGAGGCGCCGTCAACTTTCGCCGCTTTGTAGAAATTCGGGTTGACCGAAGCCAGCGCGCTGGTCAATATCAGTATCTTGAACGGCATCACGATCCAGATCGTGTAGAAGCAGAACACGAACATCTTCGCCCAGTACGGGCCTTTGATGAAGTCAACGGCATTGCCGCCGAACAGCTTGATGATCATGTTGACCAGACCCGCGTTGGCGTCGGTCTTGTTGAACAGGATCATAAATACCAGACCGACCGCCAGCGTATTGGTGACGTACGGCAGGAAATAGATCGTCTGGAACAGTTTTTTGACCTTATTTATGGAGCTCAGGCCGTACGCGATCAGCAGGGACAGACCCGTGGAGATCGGCACCGTGATCGCCACCATGAGCGCCGTGTTTTTGAGCGCCTGCAAAAACGTGCCGTCGCGCAGGACGTACGAGAAGTTGGCGAGGCCTACGCCGGTATACGTCTGCGAAGCGGAGTGGTAATTCTCCTGCAGCGAGTACACCAGCACGTCCACCAGCGGGTACACCATGAAGACGGCTAGGAATATGAACGCCGGCAGCAGGTACAGCCAGGCTTTGAAACCGCTTTTTTTCATACCGCGCCTCCTGCCTCGGGATCCGACTCGATATCGTATTCGAATTTGAGCCGTTCTTCGGTCGCGTCGTCAAACAGAAACACTTTGTACGGCTTCAGGCGGAACCGCACCGTGGGCGACGAGGTGTCAATGCGCCGGTCGGAGCTTATTATCGACCGCACCACCGGATTCTCCGCGTCGGGATGCCCGGACAATACCGTTATATCCCGGCCCATTACCTCTATCCCCAAAAGATCGCTTTCGAACGGGCCGTTGCTGTCCGGAATAAAGCCTTCCGGCCGGATGCCCGTCCAGACGCCGCCGTCGCGCACGCCCGGCACGTCCAGCACCGCCGAGCCGCCGATGAATAATTGACCGCCGCGAACTTCGCCTTTGAAAACATTGATCGCGGGCGTGCCCAGGAACTTGGCCACGAACAGATTGGCCGGATCGTCGTACACGTCCTGCGGCGCGCCGATCTGCTGCACTACGCCTTTCTTCATAACGATGATCAGGTCGGAGATGCTCATGGCCTCTTCCTGGTCGTGGGTAACGAATATCGTAGTCACTTTGGTCTCCCGCTGGATCTTGCGGATCTCCTCGCGGGTCTGCAGGCGCAGGCGGGCGTCCAGGTTGGAGAGCGGTTCATCCAGCAGAAGCACTTGCGGCGTTTTGACAAGCGCGCGGGCGATCGCGACACGCTGCTGCTGCCCGCCGGACATCTCGCTGGGTTTGCGTTCCAGCAGTTCGTTGATCTGCACCAGCGACGCGGCCCGTTCAACGCGCGCGTTCATCTCCTCTTTGGTGAGTTTCGCGCTGCCTTTCAGATTGGTGAGCGGAAAACGGATGTTCTCCCGCACCGTCATATGGGGATACAGCGCGTAGTTCTGGAATACCAGTCCCACGCCGCGATGCTCGGGCGCCAGATCCGTCACGTCCTCATCTCCGAAGTATATGCGTCCTTCGGTGGGTTCTTCCAGTCCGCAGATCAGGTTCAGCGCCGTGCTCTTGCCGCAGCCGGAAGGCCCCAGCAGGCCGATAAGTTTGCCGTCGGGGATCTCGAAATTGAAGTCGCTTACCGCCACTACTTCTTCCTTGATCTTTTTGTTCCGGTTCGGGAACCGCTTTGTTACATGCTCCAGTACTACTTTCATAACTGCCTCGTCTCACTTTCCGATTTGAGTCCGTAATGCCGAATAATCAGCTTATGTTGTCTTTAACGTAATAATGTCTGGCCAGCGTTTTTGACAATCCGTCCAGTCCGGGGTACAGGATGCGCTCGTTGATGTTTAGCTGGTCGAGAAGGTCGCGCACGTTCCAGCGGATTTCCTTGCGGATCACGAAACGTACGGTGCGCATCGTGCACTTATCCAGAAAATCTTCTATGTCCGTCATGCCGTTGGGCACAATGGAGAAAAACGAATACTGATTGATGATGCGCTGATCCACCGACGGCGGTTCGATGCTGGCAATGGCGCCCGCGCCCATGTCCGCGTCGTACGTTTCGAGATTGTCCGCCACCTGCATCAGGGAGTCAACGGAGAACACGAACGAATGGTTTTCTTCCAGCACCCGGCGGTATTTTTCGGGCAGATTGCGGTTCACGTCCCGCATGTCGATGCGCCAGACCACGCTGTCGCGGCGTTCCATTTTGTCGAAATTATCCTCGGTGGTGGCGAAGTGCAGCGCGATCAGCGGCGAACGCGTCCAGTCCATCAGCCGCGTGGGCAGGCCGTGATGCTGACCGATAATCATCTGGCGCCAGACCGAATCGTTCAGCGCCGGGTCTTCGATGCTGGCGTACCTCGTAAACGCGCGCAGCACGGCGGGCTCCAGTTCTTTGTGCAGCTGTTTGCAGTTCATGCGCAGGCTGGTGGTGAGGCGGTAATTCTTATCCGGCAGGCCGCGGTAAAAATACGC
>CACZOW010000317.1 GCA_902782885.1 uncultured Ruminococcus sp.
CTCCGGTTTCACAATGCTTTCGGGAACTGTCTTCTTCTTTTTTGTTGCGGCCATGCTAACTGCTCCTTCACGGTATGTCAACGGACCCTGCAGAACGCGTACCTGTCATTTCCGCGGTCTGGATCGCGCGATCAACGCGTTTAATTCCTTCATTATTCCGCTCTTTTCCGCAATGCTGCAGGCATTCTTCAGCTTCTCGGTCAACACACCGTACTCATACTTAAAGCGGAACCTTTCAATGTTCTTCATTATCTCTTCTGCGGTAGCTCTCGGGCCTACCTGCTCGAACTCGTCCGTGAGTTCCGACGCCAGCTCCGCGGAACATCCCGCGAGCAGCATATCGCGGCTGACGGCGTACCCGTTAATATACCACAGGTGTATTTCGTTGGCAAGTTTTTTATTGTCCTCAAAACAAAAATCCGTGCGGCAGCGGTCTATATTCTTCGGTATCTCAGCGGGATTGCTGACCAGATAGATCAGCATGCGTTTTTCCAGCTTGTTAAGACGCAGTCCGTCCGGCGAAAGTTCCGCTTTCTGCGCAGCTGCCGCTTCAGGTTCCGGTCCGTTTGCCGCAGAAGCGTTGTCCGTGCGGTACTTTACGCGGCGGTATGCGTTGACCGCCCGCTCGTCCGTAAGTTCCGCGCCGCTTGCAATGCGCGCCTCCACGTCTTCCCGCAGCGAAAAGCTGTCAATGCCGTACGTTTCCGCCACCCGGTCGATGTACAATGTACGCACGGACGCGGAGGGTTCGGCGGCAATTATCTTTACCACCTGCCGCAGAAAGTCCGGAAGTGTCCGTTCGGAATCGGGCGGGCTGGTTTTCGCCGCCAGCGCGATCTTAAATTCCACCAGCGAAGCGGCGTTGTCCACCACCTTCATGAAATCTTCCGGCGGGTGTTTGCGCAGGAATTCGTCAGGGTCCTTGACCGAGGCGTCAACGCTGCTCAGATCCAGTATGTAGACTTTTAGCCCCTGCGCGGCCAATATCTCCAGCCCCCGCACCGTCGCGTCCTGTCCCGCGCTGTCGCTGTCGTAACCGATGAACACTTCTTCAAAATACCGTTTCAGCAGCCGCGCCTGGCCCTGAGTGAGCGACGTGCCCAGCGAAGCCACCGACCAGTCGATGCCCTTCTGATGCAGCGCTATGGCGTCCATGTAGCCTTCCACGATTATCACGCGTTTTGACCCCGATTTGCGGGCAAAATTCAGCGCGTAAAGATGGCTGCCTTTATTGTACGCGGGCGTCTCCGGGGAGTTCATGTATTTGGGCTTGGAGTCGTCCATCACGCGGCCGCCAAAGGCCACGATCTTGCCCATTTCGTCGAAGATCGGGAACATGACGCGGTTGCGGAAGCGGTCGTAGCAGCCGTCGCCCTTTTCGCGTTTGAGCGCGAGTCCCGCGGTGACCATCAGTTCCTGCGGCACGGCCAGCGCACCGGTGGTACAGGTAGTAGTAAGCTGTGACCAGTCGTCCGGCGCAAATCCGATGCCGAATTTCACCACGGTCTCCGGTGTCAGCCCGCGCTTCGCTATGTATGCTTTTCCCGCGTCGGACCGGGTGAGCGCTTCTCTGAAGAACTGCTGCGCGCGGTTGTTCAGGGACAGCACGTCATTTTTCACCTTCTGGCGGTCGTCGCGGTCGTTGTTCTCCGAAAAATTGAGCGTTATGCCCGCGCGCTCCGCAAGAAATTTCAGCGCGCCTAAGTAGTCAAGGTTTTCCGCCAGCATAATGAACTGCACCACGCCGCCGCCTTTGCCGCAGCCGAAGCACTTGAACAGCCGTTTACTCTCGCTGACGCTGAAAGAAGGAGTCTTTTCGTTATGAAAAGGGCAAAGCCCCGTATAATTGGAGCCGGAACGCTTCAGTTTCACATATTCGCTTACGACAGAAACTATGTCGTTCTTGTCGATGATCTCTTCGATCTGGGCGGGTGAAACGCGTTGTGCCATTTGTTCTCCTTCCGTATCTCCTACTATTATAGACACCTAAAACAGGCGGATAGTTACATCCATGCTGTCAATTATTTTTGCCGCCGGTGCCGCGGCGCAGTCGGACCGCAGCGTCTCCATTATTGCACGGCTGAAGTCGTCCGCGGAGGGGGCAAAGAACGCGTCGCCCGCGCCGGGACCGTAAAGGCCGTAAATGTACACCAGATACCAATTGCCGCCGTATTCCTGAGCGTACGCCGTACCGGCGTGTTCCTGCGCGTTCCGTACGATCTCGCCGTACAATCCGGCATACCGTTCCGGATCCGTGCCCAGCAGCTGCACCGCGCCGTACAGGTCGCCCCATTCTTCGGAATCTTCGCCGGCGCTGAAAACGGTTTCCAGTGCGGTCTCTTTGTCTTGCGCGGCATTGACCAGCGCCGCCGCCTCTTCTGCCGCGTCATGTGTGCCTGCGCTGCCTGTGCCGGGATCACCGGGCAGAATGATGCGCACCGCCAGCGCGTCGTATTGACCCTCTCGCTCTGCCGCGAAAGCGCGCAGCTGCGTTTCGGTGAGTTTTGCGGCCTCGACCCGCACAAGCTCCTCGAAATACGCGTCCGCCACGTTTTTCTCGTAGCAGATAAGCGCGTAATCTTCCGCACTCACGCCGTACGTCAGTAGCGCAAACCGGTCCGGGTCAAATGTGTCCTCTTCGGCGTCGTACGCGCTCTTGGCGGCCGGATCGGTCAGATAAGTGAGCCGCAGCGCGTCGTCAATGCTGTCCCTCAGTCCGGCATACGCTTCAGCGCTCATGTCGTAACCGGCGGCAACTGCCGAGGCAAACCGGCGTTTCAGCTTTGTCAATGCATCAACCAGTTCCCCATCATCCGTTTTGCGCATATAGTTCGCTTCCGCCTGCAGCACATTTTCCAGCAGTTCCTGAGCGGGAGTGCCCGGATCGCCCGCGGGAACGTCAACACTTTCGCCGTATTCCACAGTGCCGGCGTAACGGCTCGGAGCATTGCCGCCTTCCTCACGTTTGCCGCAGCCGGACAGTACACAGACCGCCGCGAGCGCGAGCAGCAGCACGGGCCGCGCCCTGCCGGACGCCTGCCTGAGCGCAAAAGCCGCGTTGTTCGAATCAGTCCGTTTACGTCTCAATCCTCAAACACCGACAATCTGAATTCGTTCAGTATATCCAGGAACGCGTTCCTGTAGCGTGTATAGCTTTCCGGCGTTCCGCCTTTGGCCAGCGGGCCGGTGGCTTCGTAAACGATAACGATATAATTGGAGCTGCGCGCGACGATGTAAACGTCCGCCATGTGTCGGGTGAGCGAGGCATCCGTAAACGCATACTGAAACGTGCGGAAACTGTACAGATCCGTCTTGTACGACTTCAGTTCGCCGACTTCGTATCCGGCCCCCTGACCGGTCTTGAATTCTTTGTAATAATCACCGGCGGCAATATCCAGTAACGTGATATCCGTTTTTACCGGTACGGGTGTAGGCGCGTTCGGATCGGGGGTAATGACCGCCTGACTGTTCGCGGTCACCGGCGGCACCGTCACTTCGCCGGGCGCGGCATATTCGCGGGAAGTGGTGGAGCCGGAACTTCCGGCATCTTCCAGCTGTTTCGCCCGCTCCAGCATATCATCGGTGTAGTTTTTGTAGTAGTATGACGCCGTCAGCGTGCGGTCGCGCACTTTTTCGAAGCTGACTTCGGCAGTCGCCGCGGGATCGGCGGCAGGCCCGGGCGTCACGGGATCCGCGTACACCAGCGGGTACAGCACCGCCACCAGCCCCGTATTATCGTCCATCATAAATCCGTTGGTCTCGCCTTCCGCCTGCCAGCCGTCGGGATAGTATATGCGGAAAAAGTAGCGGGACGCGTTGTGGAGATTCTCGTACTTATGATGCTCGGTCGGAGCGACCAGTATATCCTTGATCTTCGTCAGATCCAGCATGCCCTGTACCGTGCGTACACCCATGATCGCCACCATGACAACGGCAAAAAGCAGCAGCATGGAACCCACGGTGCGCTTTCTCTCATTCCATATTTCGTTGTATGAGCGTACGTACTTTTTTTTCATCGCGAAGCTGAATTCCTCCGTATTGTACTTTATACCACAAAACGGCGTTTTTTGCAACTTTCGGCGGCGTCAATACCGTTCCCAGTGGTAAACTCCGCGCTCGTCTTTTTTGTCGATCGCCTTGAACACATAGTAGATCGGTTTGGGGGCAACCATTCTGGCGCCGTCCTCGCTGCGCCGCCACAACCCCAGATTCAGGCCGAACTCGTGCAGATTGTCGTGGTGGGCGTGCAGGATGAAGCTGTCGATTTCCGGAATGCTCATCACTTTTTTGTAGGCGACGCCGTAAGCCATTGCCTGCAGCACCTCGCTCTCGGGCGTCCAGTGGGAATTGAAACCCTGCTCCGAGAGGATTATGCGGCGTCGCTGCCCGCGGTACAGGAACGCGGGATCGTATGTGAATTCCGCCAGCACCTGCAGGTTTTTGAAAGTGATTATGGGTGCGTCGGGCGAATCCGGAGCGGACTTGTCATTCCAGAAATCCGGGTAGTTCAGATCTTCGGGGTACGGGTGGTGAGCGATATTCCACGGCACGTTGCCCTCCGCGGTGAGCCGCCGGTTCAGCGTGTCCAGCACGGCTTTGGCGCCGAAATAGTGATCCGGAGCTTTGCCCCCCGCCGCGTCGCCGGTCCAGAAGTGGTCAAAGGAGAGGTACACGCGGATGCCGCCGTAGTACGCCGCCGCGGTCTGCCAGGTGAGCCGGACGATATCCGCGTACTCCTCCGAATACCGCTCCGCGCCTTTGGCGCCGGCGTTGCACCAGATCCAGCCGGAATTGACCTCGTTGCCCACGATCATGCCCACGGCGCGGCCGTATTGACCGTCTTCCCGCGCGTAGCGGTCCGCCAGGAACGCCACGAACGCCCGGTAATACCCCGCCGCTTCCGGAGTGGTGATGTTGAACTCGGAGATCAGCGCGTCGGTGCCCTCGGCGTAATCCGGATGGCGGATGAGCTGCCAGAGTTCTTCGGGCACTTTGCGGGACCATTTGGGGCTGTTAAGCAGTATGAGTGTGATGATTATCCCGGCGTCGCTGAGTTCCCTGAAGCGCGCGTCGCAGGCTTCCACGTTTTTGCGGTTGAAGTAGTACGTGCGGCCGTCCAGGGGAAATTCGATAGTGTTGTCCCCGTCCGGCGCGAGTTCCAGCAGATCGCCCTGGCTGACGTTGAGCGCCGCGTGGCGCACGCCCAGTTCGATAGCGTCCTTGATGTCCGCGATCTGCAGGCCTTTTTTGGTGTCCGCCGCGGGGTACGGAAAGCTCCGGAGCGGGTCCTTCAGCTCCTCGGCGAACTCGGGACCTTCCGCAAGCGCGCCGCGGGCAAACAGCCGGAACCGGCATACCGCCGTATCATATCCGTCAACATACCGCGGCAGATACACGCATTCGCGCCCGGCTTCGTCAACAATGGAAAACACGCCGTCAAACCGCCGCAGCACCGCGCCGTCGGTGGAAGGATAACAGATCTCCGCGTCAAAAAAGCGGACGCCATCCCCCGGTTCGTTCCCGCGTTCGATCAGGATCCGCACACTTCGGCGGTCCGCGACAATAAGATTAGTTCTGATGCTCATAATGTTCGCCTCCGTTATCTGGATATTCCCCAGCATTCGACTGTTTTTGTAGAATAGTTGTACCGGTCAACGGTATACGTGTAGAAACATATTCGGTCCTCCGTCACTTCGCACCGGCAGAAAGTCGGATAAGGGAGCAGCAGCGACTTTGCGGCCAATATTTCCGGCATTTCCCGGAATCCCTTTGAATGCTGCCGGACGCCGGAAGGGCCGGGCATGAAATAGAAAACGCCGCGGCGCTCGCTGTCCTGCGGCCGGAAGAGCGTCAATTGCTCCCCGCCGGCCGTCACGGTCTCGGAGGAGTACCCGGCGTTGACGGAGCCGTTTTCCCTTACCGGCTCGGAGCGGAAATAATAGTGGTCATGCGCTTCGACCACGACGTCAACATTGTACGCTTCGAATTCCGGGAGCAGCTGCGCGCGTATTTCCACGATCTCCGAATCGTCCGCGTGGTTGCGGTCGGAATAAGGAGCTTTATGGATCAGTACGACGCGCCAGGCGGCATTTTTGGCAGCGTCGGTCTCCAGATCGCGCCGCATCCACTTGAGCTGCGCTTTGCTGAGGTCCTTGCTGCCGTCACCGGTGTTGAGCACCGTGAAATGCACGTTCATATAGTCAAATGAGTAGTAGCCGTTGAGGCCGGTCACGCCTTCGCGGGTGCCCAACAGGAAATATTTGAGAAAATTGTCGTCTTCTTTATTGCCCGCCACCGGCACGAGCGTAGCGGAGCGGAGCGCATCCGGAAGCGTGAGGCAGTATTTCCAGGCGAGGGCGTTGTCCTCGTCCTCTATGAAGTCGCCCAGGTGCACGGTAAACGCGCTGTCCGGACAATTATTTACCGCCGCGCCGTACACGTTTGCCCACAGGTCAAAATCATTGCGCGTGTAGCCCTGGCTGTCGCCGACGATCAGGAACGAAAAGCCGTCTCCGGCGCTTACCTCCGCTTCAGGCGCGGTATCGAATACGCCGCCCGAGCTCCAGCTCTTGCCGTCTCCCACGCGATATACGTATGTGGTTCCGGGTTTGAGGCCGTCAACAAACACTCCGTGCCGGGTAAGGGCTGCCGCCTCCATGCGCGCGGACGCCGAGTTCTCCTGCCCTTCCGCGGGGACAAAGGTGTCAAACGTTTCGACAAATCCCTCCGTCTGGTGCGCGCCCTTGAAGTCGGGTTTCGCGGCGGCCGCTTTGCTGTCGACCTCGTAATATTGCACGAAGGACTTGCTGCTGCCGGCATCGGTGTACCAGGAAAAGTTCTTTTGCGTGGCGGGGTCGTCGCCGAAAGTGACGATGATGTCATACGGCCCGTTTGCCGCGGGTTTTCCCCCGTTTTTCATAATGCCGAAGACAATAAACACCGCCGCGAGCACCAGCAGCGCGACGCCCAGTGTTATGCCCAGGATCAATGTATTTTTTTTGCTGTTATGGTTCATACGAGCCTCTTTTTTATATTTGTGTGTTATGTATGTTTTGTGCGTGTTTTGTGTGCATCCCGCGCTGTGTACGCGCGATTGCTTTTCGCACGGTCGGCAATTTCGTTCGCCGCGATCGCGCTGCTGATTATACCATACCCGCGCGGGCAATATCAAATGAAATGTCGCTTTTATGCCTTAGTAAATGAGGCTTGAGGGCCAGAGTAAATGTCGACTTTTTTCTTGGGTAAATGAGGCTTGAGAGCTGGAGTAAATGTGGCTTGGAGGCCAGGGTAAATAAGGCTTGTTTCTTGAGTAAATGAGGATGTTTATCGGTTTGAGTTTTTCAATGGCCTGATCAAGGCAGAGGTGTAGCCGCAATTCCTTTTTTTGCCATTTGCGGCTGCAGGATCGGGGCGAAGCTGTAGCCGCAATTCCTCTTTTTGCCATTTGCGGCTACAGAATGAAGGCGAAGCTGTAGCCGCAATTCCTTATTTTGCCATTTGCGGCTACAGGAATGAGGCGATGGTGTAGCCGCAATTCCTTTTTTTGCCATTTGCGGCTACAGGAATGAGGCGAAGGTGTAGCCGCAATTCCACTTTTTGCCATTTGCGGCTACAGGATCGGAAGGAAGCTGTAGCCGCAATTCCCTTTTTTGCCATTTGCGGCTACAGGAATGAGGCGAAGGTGTAGCCGCAATTCCTTTTTTTGCCATTTGCGGCTACAGTTTCGGGACAAAGGTGTAGCCGCAATTCCTCTTTTTGCCATTTGCGGCTACAGGAATGAGGCGAAGATGTAGCCGCAATTCCTTTTTTTGCCATTTGCGGCTGCAGGATCGGGGCGAAGGTGTAGCCGCAACTTCCTTTTTTTGCCATTTGCGGCTGCAGGAACCCGCAAAGGTTTGCGCAAATCTGCATATATTCACATTTTATTCACCGGCGTGTGAAAATTTATAAAAATTTTTCAGAAATTTTGAAAATTTTTCCATTTTGGGTATTGACAGCACCGCAAAACAGGTGTATTATCCGCACATGCTTTCCGAACGGCCCCGGAAAAGGCAGGCGTGCGGCGCACGTTGACCGGGGGCAGAACCGCGGAGAGCGACCGGAAGGAGAACGACATGGATAAGTCAAAGATCAAAAAAGTAGTACTGGCGTACTCGGGCGGACTCGACACCTCGATCATCATCCCCTGGCTGAAGGAAAACTACAACAACTGCGAAGTTATTGCGGTCTCCGGCAACGTGGGACAGGCCGGCGAACTGGACGGGCTGGAAGAGAAGGCGCTGAAGACCGGCGCTTCCAAGATCTACATCGAGGACCTCACCGATGAATTTGTGAATGACTTCATTATCCCCACCGTGCAGGCAGGCGCCAAGTACGAGGGATATCTGCTGGGAACCTCCTTCGCCCGACCGGTCATTGCCAAAAGAATCGTTGAGATAGCGCTGGCGGAAGGCGCGGACGCGATCGTCCACGGCTGCACCGGCAAAGGCAACGATCAGGTCCGCTTCGAGCTGGCGATCAAAGCGTTTGCCCCCGATATGCCCGTTATCGCCCCCTGGCGCGAATGGTCGATCAAATCCCGTGAAGAAGAGATCGATTACGCCGAAGCCCACAACGTGCCCCTAAAGATCAGCCGGGAGACCAACTACTCCAAAGACAAAAATCTCTGGCACCTCTCCCACGAAGGTCTCGATCTGGAGGACGCGGGCAACGAGCCGCTCTACGAAAAACCCGGCTTCCTGGAAATGAGCGTTTCCCCGCTGGAAGCGCCGGACAAACCGGAATATATCACGCTCGACTTTGAAAAAGGCGTGCCCACCGCGCTGAACGGCGAAAAATTGTCCGCCAAAGACATCATCCTGAAGCTCAACGAGCTGGGCGGCAAGAACGGAATCGGCCTGTTCGACGTCATTGAAAACCGGCTGGTCGGCATGAAATGCCGCGGCGTGTACGAGACCCCCGGCGGCACGATCCTCTATTTCGCGCACAACTATCTCGAGACGCTCACGCTGGACAAGATGACGATGCACAAGAAGCAGGAACTGGCCGTGACGTTTGCGGAACTGGTCTACAACGGTCAGTGGTTCACCCCGCTCCGGGAAGCGCTCTCCGCGTTCGTCACCTCCACGCAGAAGAACGTCACCGGCACCGTCAAGCTGAAGCTGTACAAGGGCAATATAATCAAAGCCGGCGTATGGGCGGACGGCGCACTGTACTCTGAGGAACTGGCTACGTTCGGCGCGGACAACGTCTACAATCAGGCAGATGCCGCAGGCTTCATCAACCTGTTCGGATTGCCGCTCAAAGTGCAGGCAACGGTCTCTCAGAAACTGGCCAAAGGCAAATAAGAATCTACCGCATCTCGCGTTTTTATCACAAATATTTAGAAAGAAGGCAATTTCCATGAAAAAGAATTCGGTTTTAGTTAAAATCCTCGTGACCGCGCTGGCGATCCTGATGGTTGCCGCATGCCTCACCGGCTGCAGCAAGAAGAAAGGCAAGACTCTGGACGAAGTCAAAAAAGCCGGCAAACTCGTTATTGCCACCAGCCCCGACTTCCCGCCCTTCGAGGAACTTGACGGCAGCAAGAATGTTGTCGGTATCGAGATCGACATTCTGCAGAAGATCTGCGACGAGCTTGGCGTTGAGCTGAAGATCGAACAGATGGCGTTCGAATCGGTGCTGGCCGGCGTGCAGGCGTGCAAATATGACGTGGGCGTTTCCGGAATCACCGTCACAGAGACCCGCAAAAAGAACACGCTGTTTACCGATCCGTACTGCCTGGCCGCACAGGCGATCGTGGTGACCGAGGGCAGCGCCATCACGTCCAAGGCGGACCTGACGGGCAAAAAAGTTTCCGTCCAGACCGCGACCACCGCGGAAGAGTCCTGCATTGCCGCCGGGTACGACGTGAGTTCCTTCGAGGCCAACAGCGACGCCGAGGCCGCCCTGCTCACCGGCAAAGTGGACGCGTGGGTCATTGACGACCTCACCGCCGCCGAAATGGTCGCCGTGAACAACGCGGGCAGCGGCGCCAAACTGGTAGTGCTTGACGAGCCCATGACCACCGAGCCGTACGCGTTCGCGTTCGCCTTCGGCAGCGAAGATCTGGTAGCCGAGATCAACAAGATCCTCAAGTCCATGCTCGACGACGGTACGATCAAGGCGATCTTCGAAAAGTACAACGCGCCGTTCACTTCCCCGTCCTCCAATTAAGTTTCTCCGTAATGTCACTATAATAAAGCGCTGAAAGGCCGGCGTGCCGCTCAAAACGACGGTGCGCCGCCTTTCGTTCAAATCTTTAACACCGGGGTCTGTCCCCCTGCTTAACACCGGGGTCTGTCCCCCGGCTTAAAACCGGAAAGGATGAGCGGCTTGAATGCCTGGTTGCAGAAACTGCACGAAACATTTATAGAATCGGGCTATCTGGACTTCATGTTCGAGGGCCTCAAAAATACGGTGCTGATCACGCTGGGAGCGCTGGCGATCGGTATCGTCATCGGCTCGCTTATCGCGATCATCAAGTACTTCGCCGAAGATACGCCGGCGCTGAAGCCGGCGGCAGTGGTCTGCGACGTTTACGTAACGGTCATCCGGGGCATTCCGGTGGTAGTGCTGCTGCTTATATTCTTCTTCGTGATCATGACCGCGGCGGACGGGATACCGGTGGCGATCATCACCTTCGGCATAAACTCAGGCGCGTATATGGCGGAGCTGATCCGCAGCGGGCTGGGCGCGGTTGACAAAGGCCAGCTGGAGGCCGCCCGCAGTCTGGGCATGTCGAAGACGCAGGCAATGCGGAAAGTGATCTTCCCGCAGGCAATACGGTACATATTGCCCGCCATCGGCAACGAAATGATCGCCCTGCTGAAAGAGACCTCCGTGGCCGGGTATGTGGCGGTCGTTGACCTCACCCGCGCCGGAAATCTGGTCCGCAACAACACCCACGACGCCTTCAACCCGCTGATGGTCGTTGCCCTCACCTACCTGCTGATCGTGGTGCTGCTCAGCCGGCTGCTCAAAATTCTGGAAAGGAGGCTGAAGCGTAATGATAAGCGTTAAAGGCCTCGTCAAAAAATTCGGCGATCTGGAAGTCCTCAGGGGAATAGACGCGGAGATCAACAAAGGCGACGTGATCTGCGTGATCGGCCCCTCCGGCTCGGGCAAGTCCACGTTTCTGCGCTGCCTCAATCTGCTGGAGAAACCGGACGGCGGACACATAATCTTTGAGGGCGACGACCTCACATCCAAAAAGATCGATCTGAACGCGCACCGCCAGAAGATCGGCATGGTGTTCCAGCAGTTCAACCTGTTTCCGCATATGACGGTGCTTGACAACCTCACCTGCGCGCCTATAATGCTGAAGAAGATCCCGAAGGCAGAGGCGGAGGCGAAGGCGATCGACCTCCTCTCCCGCGTAGGACTCGCGGACCGGGCGGGATCGTATCCGGGCAAACTGTCCGGCGGTCAGAAGCAGCGCGTCGCCATCTGCCGCGCGCTCTGCATGGAGCCCGACGTGATGCTGTTCGACGAACCCACCAGCGCGCTGGATCCCGAAATGGTAGGCGAAGTTCTGGAAGTAATGAAAGCGCTCGCAAAAGCGGGCATGACGATGGTAGTGGTCACCCACGAAATGGGCTTCGCCCGGGAGGTCTCCAACCGGGTGCTGTTCCTGGACGAAGGCGTGATCATGGAGGAAGGTACGCCTGAAGATATCTTCGACGCGCCGAAATGCGAGCGGCTCAGGTCGTTCCTGTCAAAGGTACTGTAGATTTTTCAATCTTTAGAAAAGGATGTGGCAATATGTCCCTTAACGTCAATGTCAACAATTTCCGCGAATTCGCCGACGCGGTGGCGACCGCTACCGGCATTTTCCTCCCAAGCAAGACCATGGCGGTGCTGGGCTCGTTCCGGGGCCGCAGCATGCTGACGCTTTTGGAGTACACGCCGGCCGAAGTGGACGCGCTGCTGGAATTCTCCGCGTATCTGAAAAAGATAAAGAAGGCGGGCGTTTCCCACCGCCTGTGCGAGGGCAAGAACGTGGCGTTCCTGTTCGAAAAAAACAGTACCCGTACGCGGTGCGCGTTTGAAGTTGCCGCCGCGGATCTGGGCATGCATCCGGTTTTTCTGGATCCGCGCAGCTCGCAGATGGGAAAGAAAGAAAGCGCCAAAGACACGGCGCGGGTGCTGGGCCGCATGTTTGAAGGCATCGAATACCGCGGCTTTTCGCAGCAGACCGTGGAACTGCTGGCGGAGTATTCCGGCGTGCCGGTGTGGAACGGATTGACGGACGACTTCCACCCCACTCAGGTGCTGGCGGATCTGCTCACGATGCGGGAGCAATTTGAGGATCTGGCCGGGCGCAAGGTGGTCTACCTGGGCGACGCGCGCTACAACATGGGCAATTCTCTCATGATCGGCTGTGCGCTGGCGGGAATGAAATTCGTTGCCGCCGCGCCGGAGAAATACTGGCCGAACGCGGAATTGACCGCGCGCTGCAAGCAGATCGCTTCGGTGACGGGCGGTTCGATAGATTTTTCCGACGATCCCGAGGCCGCGGTCAAAGGTGCGGACATCCTGTATACCGACGTGTGGGTGTCAATGGGCGAACCCGAATCCGTCTGGGAGGAACGCATTCACGACCTGCTTCCCTTCCGCGTGACGCAGAAACTGATGGATCTGGCCGGACCCGGCTGCAAGTTCATGCACTGCCTGCCGTCCTTCCACAACACCGAGACCGACATTGGAATGGATATTTATAAAAAATACGGGCTCGACTGCATGGAAGTCACCGAGGAGGTGTTCGAGGGCAATAACAGCATCGTTTTCGATCAGTCGGAGAACCGTCTGCACACTATTAAGGCGGTCATGGCGGCAACGATGGCCGCCGTCTGAGATCGGATTTTTAAGCAAAGGGTCAGACCCGCTACCTGCAAATTGCACATTGAAACAGCGCGCCTCAGATGATAAAATAACAGTATCAACCGGACTTACCGGGTTCCGAGGTCAACCGAATGATAAACGACGCGCTGTATATTGACGATCTGGCGTTCCGGAACCGCGTGGTGCTGCAGCCTATGGAAGGCTGCGACTGCCGCGGAGACGGAGCGCCGGATGTGCTTACACGGAAAAAGTATCTGAGCGCGGCACGCAGCGGTGCGGGCACGGTCTGGTTCGAGGCCGCCGCCGTATGCCCGGAAGGGCGGACAAACGGAAGGCAGATGATGTTGACGCCCGCCACACTGGACGCGTTCAAGGCTCTGGTGAACGACGTGAGAGAGACGGCGCGGCGGGAGACGGACGTTGACCCCGTGCTGATACTTCAGCTGACGCACTCCGGGCGGCAGAGCATCGTGCCGATGATCGCGTACCGGAACGAAGTGTATGAGGCAAAGCGCCCGCTCTCCGACGCCAATATCGTCAGCGACGACTATCTGGACCGCCTGCCCGAAAAGTACGCGGCCGCCGCGGCGCTGGCGGCGGAAGCGGGGTTCGACGGCGTGGATATCAAATCGTGTCACGGTTATCTGCTGCAGGAACTGTTGTCCGCGTTCACGCGGCCGGGCAGGTACGGCGGAACCTTCGAAAACCGTTCCCGGCTTTATATTGACTGCGTGAAGGCGGTGCGCGGATCTGTTCCCAGGTCAATGCTTGCAGCGCGCGTGAGTATTGCCGACATGGTCCCCCGCCCCTGGGGCTTCGGCACCGACGCGTCGGGGGCGATCGACTTCACCGAACCCGATCTGCTGCTCGCCGCACTGATAAAAGAAGGCATAAAACTGCTGAACGTCACGCTGGGCAATCCGTACTACAACCCCCACGTGAACCGCCCGTTCCGCAAAGGCGCGTACCCGCCGCCGGAACGTCCGGAGACCGGCCTCGCCCGCTTCGTATCCGTCGAAAAACATATCAAAGCATCCTTCCCCGAACTCACGGTAGTGGGCTCGGGGCTGTCTTTTTTCAGAGAAAAAATGTTTGAACACGCGGAACAGCTGCTGGCGGACGGTGTGTGCGACCTCGCGGGTTTCGGCCGGATGTGGCTGGCATACCCGGAGTTTTACCGCGACTGGCGCGCCGGAAAACTCGAACCGAAAAAATGCTGCCTCACCTGCTCCCGCTGCACCGAACTGATGCGCGGCGGCCGCGAGTCCGGCTGCGCAATATTTAATGATTATTACAGAAATTCATACAGGGAGATGAGATCATGAAGATCGCTGTGGTGACCGGAGTTATGGGAGGCATCGGCAAAGCCTGTGCTAAAGCGCTGATCGGTGCGGGATACGGCGTCGCGGGCTTGGACGTAGTATCCGGACCCGGAACGGACGCGCTCGCGGAACTGCCGTCAACGCACTTCAGATATTTAAAAGGCGATCTGGCAGACAAGTCCTGCCGGAAAGCGCTGATCGGCGGATCACTGGAGTGGGGCGAATTGGCCGCGCTGGTCAACGTGGCGGGCGTTGCCCCTAAAGTACGCCGGGACATTCTCGAAATGACCGAGGAAAGCTACGATTTCGTGATGGGCGTCAATACCAAAGGCACCCTTTTTCTAACGCAGCTGGCGGCAAACGCGCTCATTCGTCAGGGCAAGGGCGGCAGCATCGTCAA
>CACZOW010000318.1 GCA_902782885.1 uncultured Ruminococcus sp.
GAAGCCTCCGTCCGGGCTCAGGTACTCTCTCTCATTTTCCGCACCGTATTTTGTCGCGGATCTGCCGACGATGATCTCGTACAGGTCGAGCGTCTCGTAAAACGATCTTTTTTCCGGATCGAGACTTCCGTATTTTTCGTCTTTCTTTTCTGCGCTCTCTGTGCGAAGCTTTTCGATCGCATCTTTCAGGACCTGACTTGCCGGGATACCGTATTCCTCGTACAGCGCTGCCATGCTGCGGATAATTCCGTCGTGTACGTCTTCAAAGGGATAATTGCCCTCCTTATAATATGCGGAGTTCAGTTCCACGGCGAGCCGGCAGACTTTGTCGTTGAAGTCCGGATCATCTGCCAGGACCTCGACCGGTATCGACTCGAATATGTCGAGAAAATCCTCCTCAGACTGAGCGAAATCCGTGTAGTATTCGCTTATTGAGTCTTTAAAAAAGCTGTAATCATCCGGGACGGGAAGATTTCTAACAACGCTCTCGAGCCCGAAAAGTATGTAATCCAGGTCCTCCTGCACGTCCGCCGGCAGGTTTTCAAACTGACCGGGATGTGCGTCAAGGACGGCGCAGATCACATCTTTGTCGTGCCTCAGCCGCTCAGACACGTAACAGAGCACGTTTCCTTCGTGAGTATCGATTGCCGTGAGGACGATCTCCTTGTCGTCCTTCAATTCGTCGGACGCGTACTGGAGCGCGTACCCGTCGTGCTTTACTGCGGCAAGGACCACGTCGCGGTCCCCGCGCAATTCTTCGGAGGCAAATCCGAGCGCGTTCCATGCCGAACCGACAGCCGCGGTAACAACGTCCTTGTCGGCGCGGAGCCGTTCCGTCAGGAATTCGAGCAACCAGCCGTACATAGAGAGCGCTTTTATCGCAAATTCCTTGTTGTCCCGCACTCTTTCCGTGGCGCTGCGCATTTTGAACAGTTTTCCGCCGAAAGATGCTTCTATCACGTCAACGTCGTCCTGCATCTGTTCTGAAAGGAAGGGAAGGATCCCGCCGTTCTTTCTGACAGCGATCAGGGCAATGCTTTTGTCATTTTTGAATTTGTCGCTTACGTATTTTATCACGTCAGCGTTAATATTCACCGCCTGCTTGACGAACTTTCGGTCGTTCTGCAGTTCGTCTGACGCGTATACGAAGGCGGACGGGCAGCTTTTCACAACTTTAAGGACAATTATCCGGTCGGATCTCACCGAGTCCGGAGCGAACCTGAGATCATCCGGGACTTTGCGGATAACGTTCTCTTTTTTGCAGTCTGTATTCTTTTCCGCTGATTCCAATTCCATAAAACAATCCGCTATCTACTGTCACTTTTAACCGATATGATCAAAATTCCGGGACCGTCACCCACTCGCCGCCGCGGAGCGCCGATTCATGTGCGCATATACCGGCGGCGGTGATATTGGCGGCAAATACTTCGTCGATCCAGGGTCTGCGGTCGTCAATGATACTGCGCACAAACTCGTTGACCAGGTGGGAATGGGAACCGTGATGTCCCGCGCCGGCGCCCTTCTTCAATGACTCCTGCGGATTGGTGGCGTCGTATTGTCCGCCGACGGTGTACTTCCAAAGTGCCTCCGGCAGGTCCGCGTAATAATTCGGCATCTCCGTCACTTCGGCGCGGGTAGGCAGGCCTCTGAAGGGAACGTCGGCTTCGTTGTCCATGGTGGTCACGATAGGATTGTCCCAATCGGCAAAGCCCCACTCAAAACTCTTGTGACTGCCGAACACCGCAAGTCCTTCCTTGTAAAGGCGGGCGGTCTCAAAGAGCGAACGGGTCGTTTCGGCGGCAAGGCCGTTTGCAAAATGCAGATGGGCAGTTTCCACCGGGAACGGGTTGCCGTACGTCTTCATCAGATCCGCACGCATCGTGCCCGAACCGAGGCAGGAAACGCGGTCAACGCGGCTGCCGGAAAGGCCTATCAGGGGGGCAATAGCGTGGGTCCCGTACCAGAAGGGAGGCAGACCGTTCCAGTACCAGGGCCAGTTTTCCATATCCTGATAGTGGGAGCCTCTCATAAACTGCAATTTGCCCATCTCACCGGATTCCAGCATTTGTTTGACGTAAAAATACTGGTAGGTGTAAAGCGTGGTCTCCATCATCATATACTTTTTTCCGGACTTGCGAACAGCCTGAAAAATGGCGCGGATATCGTCGAGAGAGGTTGCCATCGGGACCGTGCAGGCGCAGTGCTTGCCGGCGTTCAGGACGGCAACGGTTTGCCCGGCGTGGTCCGGTATGCAGGTGACAAGGTGGACCGCGTCAACACTCTCATCGGCGAGAATCTCGTCAAGGTCATGGTATATCTGCACGTCAGGATAATTATTTTTAAACTCTTCGGCACGCCCGGCATTCAGATCGCAAATGCCGAAGGCATATACGTCGGGATGATCGTTCCAGATCGGCACGAAAGCTCCGCCAAAGCCCAGGCCTACCAGTACCGCCTTGATTTTACCGTCTTTCATAATAACTCATCTCCTGAATAATTTTCGCAGTATTATTTGATGGGATTCCATCTGTAGGTTTCCTCATCTGTTGCAATGAATAATTGGAACTCGTGAAAGAACGGCTCGCCTGTCACCCAGATCCATCCGTAAAACATTATTTCTTTATACCCGTCATATCTGTACAGAAACTCCGGCTCCCATTCTTTGCGGTTGATCATATCGACTAACTGATCTGC
>CACZOW010000319.1 GCA_902782885.1 uncultured Ruminococcus sp.
CGAGCGGTTCCGGGCAGCGCGGCAGGCGATGAACGAGCGGTCCCGGGCAGCGCGGCAGGCGATGAACGAGCGGTTTCGGGCAGCGCGGCAGGCGATGAACGAGCGATCAAAGGCAGCGCGGCAGGCATTCAGCGAGCGATTCCCGGCAGCGCCAATTGCCCGAAGAACCGATTGCCCGATCGTCCCGGATGAATTGTCCGATCGTCCCTGATGAATTGCCCGGCAACGCTTGAAATAAACACCGTATCTGTGCGATAATACCGACAAACACCGGGCCCATTTACGCCATGGCGCGAGAGGCGGCCCGGAATCATGCCGCGACAGGACCGCGGCCCACTGATCGGGGAGGATCAGTCATGAGATCGTATCGGAAACGTGTTTTAATTGCCATCCTCGCGGCGCTGGCGGCACTGCTTATATTCACGCTCGTTCCGGGCTGCCGGAAAGCGCGGAAGACCGTGCGGCGCGACATCAGCGGCGACTCGCCGTATTCAGACTCCGTGCTGTATGCGAACGACTCCGCCAACGGAGTACAGGTGGCGTTTACCGACTGCGACCGCCACGGGATCAAAATGCAGACTCTGATCTCAAGGTTCGAATCCGACCTCACGTCCTCGGGCAACATGGGGCTCAGTTACTTTGCCAACTCCAAAGGTAAGAACTATTTCGAAAACAGCCTCGATCTGTATGTTATTGACAACGACGATATCGAATGGACCGACCGCGGCTCCACGCACGCCGGGCGCGTCAACACCACCCGCCTCGGATACTACTATTACGAGACCCGGGTCCAGGAATACAACTTCGGACTTATTGACCCGGACGCGTACGTCCGCAAGGCGCCGGTAGACCTGGCCGACTTTACCGAAAACTGGGAGACCAATATGGTGTCGGTCGATCAGAAGCCCGGCGAACAGATAACGGTCAACATCGAATTTCCTACCGACGCGTACATCCTTAAGCGCGACCTTCACGTGCCCGCCGACGACGCCACCACTATCAAGATCACCATGGCGGTAAAGGGCAGCTGTCAGACCGCGTTTTTCGCGTATATTGACTCCGCCACGGGCAAATTTTCCAACAAGAACAAGGAAACGCTCACACTCATAAACGACGGCAAATTCCACTCGTACTACGTGGACATCTCCGACGCGCTGAAGGAGGAATTGACCGCGTTCCGGCTGGAGTTCCAGGGGGAGAAGGGGGACGTTGCCACCGTCACCGAGATCAAGGGACTTGCGCTGGGCACGCCGCCGGATCTCCGCACCAACCGCATCTTTCATATTTTCCCGGACAAACTGCATCAGGAAGCGCGCCTCCTCGCCGCCGGCAAGGCGGACAACCTCAAAGAGTACGGCATGGTGCTGCGTCTGCCCGCGGACAAAGTTGACAAACTCCAGGTCCGCGACGCTTCGGGCGTGCACAACGACCTCGGCTTTGATCCCGCGACCGTGCAGTACGCGGGCTTTCACGTGAAAGGCGTCGGCGTGGCGGGCTTTATCCTGCCGGATATTCCGGGCAACACCAAAGCGCTGACCGTCGAGCTCAAGGACGGCGTATATATCATCCGCCATATTTACGGCGGCGAGGTCGAGATCAAACGCGGCAGATGGCTGACGCTCTGCAACCGGTTCTACACCGATGAAAGCGACAGTTTTGAGGGCATCGACCGGGCGGCGGCGGACGAGCGCGATCCATTGACCGGGATAACCGTCACGGAAACGGATTCGGGCTGCGTTTACACCGGCTATGACAAGATCCGCGGCATCTACCTGTTCAGCAAAGGCGGCACCGACTTTTCCACGGCGTATTACATGGCGCCGAACCGCTATTTTTCTTCTAAAGTCGAGATCAATAACAACACCTCCCGCGACCGCAGCATATACCTGTGCTTCCGAACGATCTCCGGCGCGCTGGAATGCGCCGCGCTGGCGGATAAAGACGGCCAGTCTCTGATACCGATCCCGATGGAAGTGTGCAAGAACTTCTGCGGCGAGTTTGAGGACCCCACGTACGATCCCGAGGACGCGTCGTACGGCGACAGCTACTTTCCGCTGGTGGTGAAGGGCGGCGAGACCGTAGGCTTCACGGAGCTGCACATGTACCAGAACTGGGGCAAATATCCGCTGAAACAGTTGTCCTCGATCCAGTTCCACGTGAGCTACTACCATTTGTCTACGGGCGTGTCGGAGTCCAACTGCATTGCCCCGTACTACGTGTACGGCAGGGACGGCTGGATATTGCCCGACTTCCGCGGCCGCAGCACCATTATGTGGCGCGACCAGCCCCAGTTCAACGCGGTAGGCACCACCAAACTGGTATCCCATTACCGTACCGACGGCAGGTACTGCCAGAGCGAATATACCGGCTCGAAGATAAATTCGTACGGTCCTACATACGCGGACGTGGAATACAGCTACGTGGCGGACGACGGCAGCTACGAGTATACCGTGCGCCACGTCGAGTTCCCGCAGACGGACGAGAGCCGCACGTATTACACGCTGGATCTGAAATTCAACAAAGACCTGAAGATCGCCGAAGTGCGCCGCGATCTGACGCTGCTTATGTTCCACAGCCGCACAACCGCGTACCACCGGCTCACGTATACCGACGCGAAGGGCAACGTCACGGTCCGGGATAACCGGCTGGGCGGCCTCGCGTACTCCAACGAGTATACGAAGCTGAAAAAGGGCTCGTTCTGGTACACCTGGAACTACATCACCGAGCCCTCCTGGGAGAATCCCATCAACTACGGCGTGGTGGTGCGGGATTACAGCGTGAAGCTGGGCGGCAGCAAGTGGAACGGCAATTTCACCATAAAAAACAACTGCGACGGCGTATACAACGCGGGCTATCTGACGCTGGACGTGGGCAAGGCAACATTCCGCAAGGGCGATTACATCCGCATGTCCTTCATCCTGCTGCCCTGGGGCAATACGGATCTGGAGTCCGTTGCCAACATGGAGAACGTGTATGAGGATTCGGTCACCTCGCCGTTCCGGGTGAAAGTGCAGAAGGGCACAGACGTCAGCGACAAGTGGATTTCGCGGGTGCGGTGCGTTGACAACGAGGCCGAGTTCACCGTCACGGGCGGCAGAAACAACATGCCGGTGCGCGTCGACGGCTTTACCTCGCCCGCGAGACCGGAGATATACATAAAGAACGGCAGCGCGTGGGAGCCGTACTCCAACGCGTCGGCGACCGCGTACGACGGCTACATGATCCATTTCAACGACGACGGCACGTACGGCTTCTCGTTCATAGTTGAACAGGAGTCGCCGAAGAGCAGCGCGTCGTTCCGCGTGGTCGGCAGCACGGCGGCGGCCGGAGGAGATGCATAAGCTATGCCGCAGCAGGCGGAAGCGCGTAAAAAAGAAATAATAAGAGCCGGATTGATCGGCATATTGACCAACATACTGCTGGCGGTCTTCAAGGCCGTAGTGGGCGTGCTGTCCCGCTCCATCGCCGTCGTACTGGACGCGGTCAACAACGCTACCGACGTATTGTCATCGGTGGTCACCGTGGTGGGCGCGCGGCTGGCGGGACGGCCCGCGGACCGGGAACACCCGCTGGGGCACGGACGGATCGAATACCTGTCCGCGCAGATCGTTGCCGCCGTGATCCTGTACGCCGGCATCACATCTATCGTGGAATCGGTGAAGCGCATCATACGTCCGGTCCTGCCGGATTTCGGCGCGGTGACGCTCGCGGTGATCGGCGTATCCATGGCGGTGAAGCTGGCGCTGGGACTTTACTATCTAAAGCGGGGCAGGGCGCTGAATTCCGACGCGCTGGTGAATTCCGGCAAGGATGCCCTCTCGGATATGGTGATCTCGGCGGCGACAATGGCTGCCGCACTGGTCTTCATGCTTACCGGCGTCAATACCGAAGCCTGGCTGGGCGTATTGATCGCCCTCGTCATCATCCGGGCTTCGATCAAGATGTACCGCGAGACCGGCAGCAAGATCGTGGGAGAACGCGTGGACAGCGAATTGTCCCTGGCCGTGAAGCAGACCATCTGTGAAACGGAAGGCGTGACCGGCGCGTACGACCTGATCCTCAACAGCTACGGCCCCGACCGCTGGGTGGGTTCGGTCAATATCGAAGTCCCCGCCGACTGGACCGCGGACCGGATCGACACCGTCAGCCGCGAGATCTGCGAGCGGGTATCGGAACGGTACGGCATCAAGCTGTCGGCGCTGGGCGTGCACATCCGGGGCAGTTCGGTACTGCCAAAAGAAACGCGCCGGGCGATCAAGGCCGCGGTGCTGGCGGAGCCGTACGTAACGCAGCTGCACGGACTGGCCGGGGATACGGAAGCCAAAAAACTGCGCTTCGACATCGTTATAGATTTCAAGGCGCCGGATCCCGCGGAAGTGTGCCGCCGCGTGAAGCAGCGCGCGGAAGAAGTCATGCCGGGGTACGAGGTCGCGGTGCAATATGATCCGGACTATTCGGACTGATATGACTGAGCTGAAAAGCTTTAGTTTATTTTATATTTGGACAACGGAGGATCTGACAGTTGAATCTTAGAGAGTTGAAAGTCGGTCAATCGGCGAGGATACTGAGCGTAGGCGGCGAAGGCTCGCTCAGACAGCATTTTCTGGATATGGGCGTCATTCCCGGCGCGCAGGTCACGGTGGTAAAATTCGCGCCTATGGGAGACCCCATGGAGCTGAAAATACACGGATACGAATTGACGCTGCGGCTGGCGGACGCGGAAAAAATAGAGATTGCCTTCGGCGAAGACGATGCCGCGGAGGCGGCCGAAAAGCCGTACGAAACGGCGCAAGAGCAGGGCGCGGGCAGCCAGTCCGAGCACCCCGGCCTGGGCGAAGGCGGCCGGTACCATCCCAAAGGGAGCGGCGACCCGCTGCCGGAGGGCACCGTGCTCACGTTCGCGCTGGTAGGCAACCAGAACTGCGGCAAGACCACGCTCTTCAATCAGCTGACCGGCGCCAATCAGCACGTGGGCAATTTCCCCGGCGTCACCGTGGAGCGCAAAGACGGCCGCATCAAAGGGCGCCCGGATACGCTGGTAACGGATCTGCCGGGCATCTACTCCATGTCCCCCTATTCCAGCGAGGAACTGGTGTCCCGGGACTTCGTGCTCAAGGAAAAACCGAAGGCGATAATAGATATCGTTGACGCCACGAACATAGAGCGCAACCTGTATCTGACGATGCAGCTCCTGGAGATGAACGTGCCCATGGTGGTGGCGCTCAATATGATGGACGAGGTGACAGCCAACGGCGGCAGCATCGACATCAACGAACTGGAGACGCAGCTGGGCGTCCCGGTAGTTCCGATCTCCGCCGCCAAGGGTTCCGGCGTGAACGAGCTGATCGACCACGCGGTGCATATTGCCCGGTATCAGGAGCGTCCCTCGCGCCAGGACTTCTGCGATGAGTCGCGCCGCGGCGGTGCGGTACACCGCTGTCTGCACGGTATCTCCCACCTCATAGAGGACCACGCGAAGGCCGCCGGGCTGCCGGTGCGCTTCTCCGCCTCTAAGCTCGTGGAAGGGGACAAACTTATCGCCGAGCAGCTCGACCTCGATGACAACGAAAAAGAGATGGTGGAACACATCATCGTCCAGATGGAAAAAGAGCAGGAGCTGGACCGCAGCGCCGCCATCGCGGACATGCGTTTCGCCTTCATAAAGCGCGTCTGCCGCGATACCGTAGTAAAGCCCGGTGAGAGCAAAGAGCGGCGGCGCAGCGAGAAGATCGACCGCATATTGACCGGAAAATACACGGCGATCCCCGCGTTTATCGCCATAATGGGGCTGGTCTTCTGGCTGACGTTCGACGTGATCGGAAAACTGCTGCAGGACCTGCTCGCGAAGGGGATCGACGCACTTTCCGGCGTTACGGAAAAGGCGCTGGATGCCGGCGGCGTCAACAAAGTGCTTAAAAGCCTGATCATTGACGGCCTGTTCGGCGGCGTGGGCAGCGTGGTGAGTTTCCTGCCCATTATCGTCACCCTCTTCCTGTTCCTGTCGCTGCTGGAGGACAGCGGATATATTGCCCGCGTGGCGTTCGTGATGGACAAACTGCTGCGGAAACTGGGATTGTCCGGCAGGAGCATCGTGCCGATGCTGATCGGTTTCGGCTGCACGGTGCCCGCGGTGATGGCCACCCGCACCCTGCCCAGCGAGCGCGACCGCAAAATGACCGTGCTCCTCACGCCCTTTATGAGCTGCTCCGCAAAGGTGCCGATATACGGCTTCATCGTCAGCATATTCTTCCCGAAATACACCGCGCTGATAATGATCGGCCTTTACCTGCTGGGCATCCTGCTGGGGATCGTGTCGTCGCTGGTGTACAAGAAAACGCTGTTCCGGGGAGAGGCGGTGCCCTTCGTGATGGAGCTGCCCAACTACCGCCTGCCCGGGATCAAAAACGTGCTGCGCCTGCTGTGGGAAAAGGCGAAAGACTTCCTGCAGCGCGCGTTCTCGATCATAATGATCGCCACGGCAGCGGTGTGGTTCCTGCAGCACTTCGACTTCCGGTTCAACCCGGTGGACGCGGGCGCGGACAACAGCATCCTGGCGGTGATCTCCGGCTGGATCGCGCCGATAATGCGGCCCGCTGGCCTGGGGGACTGGCGGCTGACAACGTCGCTGATCAGCGGCTTCATTGCCAAAGAGAGCGTGGTGTCAACGATACAGATGCTGTTCCCGGGCGGCGTGGCGGGGTCGATCGCGCCGTTGTCCGCGTTCTGCCTGCTGGTATTCTCGCTGATCTATACGCCCTGTGTGGCGGCCGTCGCGTCGATCCGCCGGGAGATGGGCGTCAAATGGGCGCTCGCCGTGGTGCTGTGGCAATGCGTGCTGGCCTGGCTGATCGCGTCCGGCGTTCATCTGATCGGCATGCTGTTCTGACCGGCTGCATCCGCGGGCAGGCTGCCGCGGAATCTGGAGGACAATAACATGAATCCCGGAAATATTATCGCGTTGGCCGCGGTGGCGGCGGTGCTGGGGCTGGCAATATTCCTGCTGGTCCGCAGCCGGCGCAAAGGCCGCAGCTGCGGCTGCGGCGGGAGTTGTCCGTACTGCAGCGGGGGCTGCGCCTCCTGCCCGTCGATCGGCAACTGCAGCCGCAACAAAAAACGACCTGCCCGGCATGCTGACGCGCCGGACAGCGAAAGGAAGGTTTGACCATGAACATTGTATGTCTTGACCTGGAAGGTGTGCTGGTCCCCGAGATCTGGATCGCGTTTTCCGAAGCCAGCGGCATAAAAGAGCTGCGCCGCACTACCCGCGACGAGCCGGATTACGA
>CACZOW010000320.1 GCA_902782885.1 uncultured Ruminococcus sp.
GCGACCGGGAAAAGTGTTTTAAAATGAGGAAATCGACCATGATTGGCGTCGTGCATGCCTGCTGCGGGCTGAAAAATGAGCATGAAATTGCACAAAAAAACAGATAATGCGTTTTTTGTTAAGAAAATCGAAAATCGCCGGGTAAAAATGAGCGAGAATGCGGATAAATGCGCGAGAATGCGGAGCGGCCGTCAAGATCCGGCCGCGGATCAGGCAGAAAGGAGCGGCCGACCGCCTCGCGCGTGTTGTTCCCGGCCGCGGATCAGGTCAGAAGGAGCGGCAGACCGGCTTTTCCCTTACTTATCCTTGTTCAAATGACCTTGACGCCCGCTTCTCTGCAGGCCCGCGCGATATCCTCGGGCGGCTCGCACTCGCAGATCAGGTAGTCGATCTGTCCCAGTTCGGCCAGGGTGAAAAGCAGGCTTTTGTTGAACTTGGACGAATCCAGCAGCATGATGCGGGTCCGCGCGCGGGAAATAACGGTATGCTTCAGTTCCGCCTCATAGATGTTCGAAACGGTGAAGCCCGCGTCAACGGAGCAGCCGGAGGCGGACATAAAAGCAAGTTCGATGTTGAGATTCTCGATGAAATTGACGGACAGCGGGCCGGAGACGGAGAGCGTGTTGCGGTTGACCGCGCCGCCGGGCATCATCACCGTGATGTTGTGGCGCGCGACCAGTTCCTGGGCAACGTTGGCGCCGTTGGTGATGATGGTCATGGTCTCGTCCGGCATAACGCGGGCGAGCGCCATCACGGTGGAGCCGGCGTCAAAATATATTGACCGCCCCTTCTCGACAAAAGCCAGCGCCTTGCGGGCAATAACGTCCTTCGCGCCGCGGTTGGTGTTGGCCCTGAGCAGATACTCGTTCTCCTCGCCGTTCTGCCCGTAGCCCGCGCCGGAATCCCGGAGATTGCGCACGCTGACCGCGCCGCCGCGGGTGCGGATGATGCGGCCTTCCTGCTCCAGCTGGATCAGATCGCGCCGCACAGTCATCTCCGAAACGTCCGGAAACAGGCCGCAAAGCTCCGAGAGGGAAGCCTCTCCCTTGCGGTCGATGAAGGCCAGTATTTCGCTGCGTCTTTCGTCAGACATGTTGACCTCGTAAAACAGTCCGGGCGCCGGCACCGGCGGAGATCGCCGAACCCCGGTGCCCGGAACTGGTCAAAGGCAATCAGCCCTTAACTTGCCATTTGCCATTTGCCATTTGCCATTTGCCCTTTGCCCTTTGGATCATACGCCCTTCTTGGCGATGCGCATAAGCTCGCCGGTGGTGTAGTTCACGTTGGGAGTGGTGGTGTGGCCCTTGAGCGGCATGATCTTCTGATCGATGGCGTCCAGGATCCAGGAAGTTTGCGGGAAGAAATCGGCGTCGAATTCGTACGCGGGAGTGATCCAGTTCTTCGCGCCCACGACTACCGGAGGAGCGTCCAGATAATCGAACGCCATCTCGTTGATGTTGGTGGCCAGGTCGTTCAGGAAGGAACCTCTGGTGCAGGCGTCGGAAGCCAGCACGATCTTGCCGGTCTTCTTAACGGACTCGATGACCTTCTCGTAGTTGAACGGTACGAGCGAGCGGGCGTCAATAACTTCCGCGGAAATGCCGTACTTCTCCTCAAGGATCTTGGCGGCTTCCAGCGCTTTGTACAGCGTCACGCCGATGGTCAATATCGTCAGGTCGGAGCCTTCGCGCTTCACGTCGGGCTCGCCGATCTCGATCTCGTAGTTCTCGACCGGCACGCCGCCCTTGTGGAACTCTTCGCCCTTATCGTATACACGCTGGGACTCGAAGAAGATGACCGGATCGGTGCCGTTCAGCGCCGCGTTCATCAGACCCTTGGCGTCGTAAGGCGTAACGGGGAAGCAGACCTTCAGGCCGGGGATATGGCCGCAGAGTGAGGTCCAGTCCTGAGAGTGCTGGGCGCCGTACTTGGAACCGACGGATACGCGGAGCACCATGGGCATCTTGAGGACGCCGGCGCTCATTGCCTGCCACTTCGCCATCTGGTTGAAGATCTCGTCACCGGCGCAGCCCAGGAAGTCGCAGTACATCAGTTCGACCAGCGCGCGGCCGCCGGACATGGCGTAACCTACCGCGGTACCCACGATCGCCGCTTCGGAGATTGGTGAGTTGAACAGTCTGTGATACGGGATGGCTTCGGTGAGGCCTCTGTAGACCGCGAACGCGCCGCCCCAGTCTCTGTTCTCTTCGCCGTACGCCACAAGCGTGGGATCCTCGTAGAACTTGCTGATGATAGCTTCGAACACGCCGTCTCTGATGTTGTACGCTTTAAGCTTGGATACCGGCTTGCCGTCTTTGTCGAAGCCGTAGCGCTCTTTGCGGGCGATCTGCTGTACTCTCGGATCGTCTTCCATCGGGATCAGCACGTCGGGCTTCGCGTCGCTGAGCTTCGCGATCTTCTTGTTGGAGAACATGAGGTCTTCCAGCTGGTGCGGATTCTTGATGAAGTCCATTCTCGGAGCGATGGAGGTATCGGCCGCCATGGCGCAGATACGGGTGATCAGGTCGACGACGTACGCGTTGATCTCATCGATCTCGGAAGACGTCGCCACGCCCGCCAGGATGAGTTTGTTCTTGAACTCGTCGGTGGCGTTGCCTTCGAGCCACATCTCGATCTCTTCCTTGGTGCGGTAGCTGGACGCGTCGGAAGGAGAGTGACCGGTGGTACGGTAGGTGAGGGTGTCAAGCAGCACGGGACCCTCTTTCTTCTCAAGGATCTCTTTCTTTCTGCGGATGGCGTCAATGACCGCCAGCGGGTTGTAGCCGTCGACTCTCTCGGCGTGCATCTGGTTGGGCGTTACGCCGGCGCCGATGCGGGCGGCAACTTCGTAACCCATGGTCTCGCCGTTGGTCTGGCCGCCCATGGCGTACTGGTTGTTGAAGATATTGAAGATGATCGGCAGGCCGCCCTTCATATCGTCGCCCCAGAGCTTCTTGTACTGGTCCATGGTGGCGAAGCAGAGCGCTTCCCATACGGGGCCGCGGCCCATAGCACCGTCGCCGATGTTGGCGATAACGATACCGGGCTTGCGGTTGACCTTCTTGAACAGCGCGGAACCGGTAGCGATGGTGGCGCTGCCGCCTACGATAGCATTGTTCGGATAAATTCCGAAGGGGCAGAAGAAGGCGTGCATGGAGCCGCCCAGACCTTTGTGGAAGCCGGTCTCGCGGGCGAACATCTCGGCCAGAGTACCGTAGATCAGGAAGTCGATAGCCAGTTCTTTGACGCTCTTCTGATCTTTCTGCACGATCTTCAGAATGGAGCCGTCAAAATAGTTCTCCATGATGTTCATCAGCTCGGTGTCGCTGAGTTTCTGGATGGCGGACAGACCTTTGGCCAGGATCTCGCCGTGGCTTCTGTGGGAGCCGAAGATCCAGTCGTCGGTGGTGAGCAGGTACGCCTGACCTACCGCGGAACCTTCCTGACCGATGGACAGGTGAGCCGGGCCGGGATGCTTGTACTGCACGCCGTTGTAGTTCTCCGTGGTCTTGATGGAGTTGATCATGGTCTCGAACTCACGGATGATCTTCATGTCGCGGTAGATGCGCAGGAAATCTTCTTTGGTGTAGTTGGCCTTCTCGTCTTCGATGGTCTTGTTGTACTGGTTTACCGGGATGTCCTGGAATTTCACCCAGCCGGGCTGGCGTACGACGTTTTCGTCAATAAATTGTGATTTTGGCATTTTGTATTACCTCGTTTCTGATTTTTTGCCGCTATTTTTAATGTATCAGTCGTCAAACTCGAAGATCGCTTCGCGGATGACTTCGCAAACGGAAGGATGGGGGAACACCAGTTTCTTGATGTCCGCCACGCGCATCTGGGACTCGATCATGATCCCGGCGCCGTAGATGATTTCGGAAGAATGGTAGCCGATCATGTGGCAGCCGATGATGTTGCGGTACTTCTTGTCGATGAGCACTTTGACGATGCCGTCGCCGCCTTCGTTTTCGGCAACGTAGCGGCCGGAGTACATCATGGAGAGTTTCGCCACTTCGAAGTCGATGCCCTTCTTCTTCGCGCTTTCCTCGGTCTCGCCCACGGAGGCAACCTCGGGATTCGTGTAGATGACGGACGGGATGGCGTCGTAGCGCATGAAGTCCTTTTTGCCCAGAATGTTGTTGACGGCAACTTCGGTCTCGCGGTATGCGGTGTGCGCCAGCATGGAGAAGCCGTTGACGTCGCCCGTGGCGTACACGCCGGCGATGTTGGTCTGGCCTTTGTCGTCGGTCTTGATCTTGCCGCGTTCGGTCTCTACGCCGATAGTCTCAAGCCCCAGCCCTTCGGTGAAGGCGCGGCGGCCGATGGAGAGCAGCACTTTGTCCGCGGGGACTTCGAAGAGCTGTTCGCCTTTTTTGTAGATGACCTTGCCGGGCTCGACGCCGGTGACCGCGCAGCCCAGATTGAAGGTGATGCCTTTTTTCTCGTAGTTCTTCAGCAGGATCTCGGAGATCTCGCGGTCGGTGGGGCCGGCGATCTTGTCCATCATTTCCACCACGGTCACTTTGGAACCGGCGGTGTTGAAGTAGGATGCCATTTCCAGACCGATGACGCCGCCGCCGATGATGACCAGTTTCTCAGGTACTTCCTGAAGGTCGAGGATCTCGCGGTTGGTGAGCACGAATCCGCTCTGGAGGCCTTCTTTTACGCCCGGGATCGGGGGAGTCACAGGCACGGAACCGGTGCAGAGCATCAGCTTTTTGCCGGTGTAGACTTCGCCGTTCGCTTCGACTTTGAAGCCTTCCGCGTCGCGGCCTTTTACGGTGGCAACGCCCATAACGGTAGTCACTTTGTTCTTCTTCAGCTTTGCCTGGATGCCGCCGACCAGCGTCTTAACGACTTTGTTTTTGCGGGCAACGACGGTCTTGTGGTCCAGCTTGAGTCCTTCCGCGGTCACGCCGTACTTTTCGCCGTGCGCGGCGCCGTCGTACAGCTTTGCGGAATACAGAAACGCTTTGGAGGGGATGCAGCCTTCGTTCAGGCACACGCCGCCGATGAAGCGTTTCTCGATCAGCAGCGTGGAAAGGCCGCCTTCGGACGCTCTCTCCGCCGCCAGGTATCCGGCGGGACCTCCGCCGATTACGATCAGATCATAAGTCATAGTTCATTCTCCTTATTTATACGCGTATGTGCGTGTGCTTATTTGATCAGCAGCATCGTGAAGTTTTCCAGATTCTTGCAGAGTTCCTGCAGGAAGCGGGCCGCGGGGGCGCCGTCCAGCGCTCTGTGGTCGAAGGTGAGGGAAAGCGTCATTGCCTGATAGCTCTTCAGCACGCCGCCTTCGCTCTTCACGCGGGTCTGCAGGGTGTTGACGCCCAGGATGCAGGTCTGCGGAGGATTGATGACGGGAGTGAAGGACTCGATGCCCATCGTTCCCAGGTTGGTAACGGTGAACGTGCCGCCCTTGAGGTCGTCGGGATTGATCGTGCCGCTCTGGGCCGCGGTGGCAAGCGCCTTGGCTTCGACGGAGATCTGGTTGAGGGATTTGAGGTTGGCGTCGCGCAGCGTGGGGACCATCAGGCCTCTCGGGGTGTCAACGGCGATGCCCAGATGCACGTTCTTGAAGTACCGCATTACGGTGCCGTCTTCGATGAAGTTGGCGTTGCAGTCCTTGTAGTTGAGGATCGTGCGGGACACGGCGTAGAGGATGATGTCGTTGATGGTGACGTTGGCCAGGCCGAGTTTGTCCTTGACTTCCTTGAGCTGACGGCGGAATTCCAGAATGTTGGTGGCGTCGAAGGAGGCGTTGAGCGTGAGCTGCGCCATCGTGGACAGGGACGCGTGCATGGATCTGGAAATGACCTTGCGGATGTTGGGAATCTTAACGTCTTCGTAGTCCGCGGCTTTGGCGGCGGGCTCGGCAGCCTTCGCGGGTTCCGCGGCCTTGACGGGCTCGGCGGCTTTGGCGGCTTCGGCGGGTTTCGCGGTGAGGTCGGCCACGCCGATCTTTCCGGCGAACGCGGTGCCTTCCATTCCGGCTTTGGCGGCGTCAGCGGCGGCAAACGTAGTGTTGCCTCCGTTCGCGATGAATTCGCGCACGTCGCGCTCCATCACTCTGCCCTCGGCTCCGGTGCCGACGACGAAGTCGGTATTGACGCCGGCGCGGGCGGCAAAGTTGCGCGCTCTGGGAGATACGAAATGTCTGCCTTCGGCATTGCGGATCGGCGCGGGCGCGGCGGCTTCCGCCTTGGGAGCGGGTGCAGCGGCCTCTGCCTGAGGCGCGGCCTCGGCTGCGGGGGCGCCGCTGGGATCGAACTCGGCAAAACCGTCGCCGGGCTTTCCGATGACGGCAACATTCTGCAGGCACGGCACGTCGTCGCCCTCTTTGGCGAAGATAGCCAGCACGGTGCCTTCGAACTTGGATTCCTCGTCGAAAGTGGCTTTATCGGTCTCATATGTGAACAGCACGTCGCCGACTTTTACGGTATCGCCGACTTTCACGTTCCACTTGGAAATGATGCAGCTTTCAACAGACTGGCCCTGACGGGGCATGATAACGGGGTTCGCGTCGGACTTGGGGCCGGCAGGCTTGGCGGGCGCCGCGGGTGCGGGAGCGGCCTCGGCTTTGGGAGCCTCGGGCGCGGGTTCGGCGGCCTTCGGAGCGGCGGATCCGCCCTTGGGATCAAATTCGGCAAAGCTCTCGCCGGGGTTGCCGATCACGCACACATTGGTGAGGCAGGGGACGTCGTCTCCCTCAGAAAAAAAGGTGGCCAATAAAGTTCCGCTGACTTTGGCTTCCTCGTCGAACGTGGCCTTGTCGGTCTCGTACGTAAAGAGGACATCGCCTTCAGCTACTTTATCGCCAACCTTCTTCGCCCAGTTGGAAATAATACAGCTTTCAACAGACTGCCCTTGGCGGGGCATGATTACAGGTGTTGCCATTGAAAAACCTCCTTAGAATTATACAATGCGCTGTCAGCCAGCTAATGTATTCTGTGAATGTGGCGCGGCGTCAATGTAAATTTTTTACACCGCACTGAAAAATTATAACATTTGGCCGGCAAGGTGTCAATACTTGTTTCTTGTGTAAATGAGGCTTAGGGCTGGGGTAAATGTCGACATTTACTCAAGCCTTCAAGCCTAATTTGCTCAAGCACAAAAGTGACATTTATAAAAGAAAGAAGTTTATTGCAGCATGGTCTTCTGGCGCGCCAGCGTTGCCTGCGCGAAAATGATCGCGGAGACGGCGAACAGCATTGACAGCGCGGACTGCACCTGCTGGGCGTAGACCTGAATGCCGAAGAGGGTGTTGCCGCCGGCCTGGATGAAAGCCAGCAGCCTTCCGGAAAGCAGCGCGCAGAGGAAGCCGAACACGCCGGCGATGCAGTCTTTGAGCGCTGCGGCCTGGACGAAATATCTGACGTCCACATACGCGTAGGAAATATTGATCATATTTTGATACGTACCGGCCTGGCTGATGTTGTACAGGACAACGAACACGATAATGAGCCATCGGGAGCCCGGCGCGGTGAACATGTTGACCGCGTACGCGCTGGCGGCGATCACCAGCCCCAGCTGTATCCCGCGGACGAAACCGTGCTTGTCCGTGAATTTGCCGAACAGTTTGGAAAGTGCGAACCGGACGATAACGCCGCAGATGTTAATTAGCTGGATCTGACCGAGCGTGTAGAAAAGTTCCACCTGCTTGTACGTACCCAGAAAACCCAGGGTGGTGTACGTGCCGCCCCACCAGAGGCATTTGAGGATGACGGTGTTGACGTAATTTCTGTTGCCCAGAGTGTTTTTCATTATTTCGGACAGTTTTGGCGGGCGTTCCGCCGCGGCGGGCCGGTTTTCGCGCTTTATCAGCAGCAGGCATATCAGGTCGGAGGCGCAGAAAATGAACATCAGGACGCTGGACAGCAGAAAGCCGTGCGTCAGGTTACCGCTCGCGTCGAACCGGTCAATAGCGTAGCCCAGCAGCAGCGACACGATAACGCCCGAGAACAGCGAGACCATCTCTTTCGTTGACGAAAAACTTGCGCGTTTGTGAGGGTCAACGAAGGAATTGCCCCATTTATATATAAGCGTGGAGACGAAGTAATTGCCGAAATATGCTGTGAGCAGGCAGACGACGAACAGTATCCGCCTGACGCGGTCGTCCGCGGGCACGAAGGGTATCAGATACAGGCACGAAAACAGAAACTGCGCGACGGTGTGGAATATCACCGCCGTGCGTTTTGTGTTCCGGATCCGGCCCATGACGAGGACGGCAAATATCTGAAACAGGAACGAAAGCGAGATCAGCGACGAAATAATGCCGCACAGCGCGTCGCTCGCGCCGAAATATTTGAGCAGTTTGGCAATAAACGCGTCGGCGACCAGCAGCGAGACGAAATATTCAAACATGCATTCCAGCGTGTACGCGCGGCGGGACCTTTTATAATCTTTGCTGCTGTACAGCTCTGAGTTTTCCGGTGTTTCCGTTTTATCTGACATTTTAAAGCTATTTAAATACTCCTCACGGTATTTTCCCCGGGGACTTACGGCAATGCTCCGCCGGGGCCGCCGGTAAGCTTATACGCCCCGGGGAATTTTGTAAAGGACTTTTTATCCGTATGGACGCCCGAACGGATGACCGGACGGATGACTGCCCGGATCCTCACGTCCGCCGGGATCGCTCAAAGTTCGATCACCTGCGTGCCGTCCTTGCTGACGTAGTTCTGCTTTACGCCCAGTTCTTCCATCCAGCGCCGGACGACAAGCGTTTGAAGGCTGCCCGTGCCGTTCACGTTGCTCCATACCCAGGAAGGCGTCGGCCACAGGCACACTTCCGGCGCGACTGCCTCATAAAAGGGCCGGTTGCAGCCGTTTTGCCCGTGGTGCGCCATCTGGCAGAAGTCGCATTTCAGCAGGCCGCTGTCTCCGTAGAGCCGGAGGACTTTATTGCCCGCCTCGATGCCCGCGTCGCCGGTGAACATGACGCTTTTGCCGCCGAGCTCCATACGGAAGATGATGGAAGAGTTGTTGGCGCGGTTGTGCCTGAACTCAGGATCCGGAGAATACAGGATGTAGAATTTTGCCGCGCCGACGTCCAGCACGTCCCCGCCGGATACGATGCGCATTTTGTCGGCGAACAGCGGCAGCGTGCGGTAGAACAGGTCCATGGTCTCCGCGGCGGATTTGTCCTCGGCGGCCAGGTATTCGCGGGAAGGGAAGTTCAGGTACACGCGGTCAACGTCGAATTCGTCCCGGTGTTTTTCGATCATTTCGAAAAAAACGGTGGCGTGGTCGTCGTGGGGGTGCGACAGGAACCAGGCGTCAATATGCGGCTTTCCGGTTCCCGCGGTCTGCTTCAGGTATTCTTTAAAGTAATCCGTCTCCGAGGGGAAGCCGCCGTCAATTACTATCAGTTTGCCGTCTTCCGTCGTTATAATGAAGCTGTTGCCGATCGTGTCTGTCACGGACTTCAGCATGTGTATAGCGTTTTTACCCATTTCGCGTTCCTCCGGTCTTGTCTTTATTGACAATAACTATTATACTATTATACCAGCCGCGGTCAAGCCCGCTTTGCGGCAACAGACTTGAAAAAAAACGGCACGGGTGCTATAATAGGATCCGGAAAAGCCGCACACTCCTTGTCAGTTTGAAGTATCGGAGGATCGCCAATGCATTCTGTCAGAAATCATCCCGGGCTGAAAATAATAGCAATTTCAACTTGTTTATTGTTCATTTTATTGTTCAGCGCCTGCTCGATAGGATCTGTTTTTAAAACGATCTTTAGGATCTTTGGAAAAGCGGAAGGTGATCATGGCGCCGATGCGGAAGAGTATGCCGTTATGATCAAAGTTTTAGATGCGATTCAAAGCAGAGACGAAAATGCGCTGCGGAAGTTATTTTCGCCTAAAACAGTTGTAAAAGTGGACGGCTTCGATCAAAGTATGAGAGATCTGTTCGATTATTATCAGGGCGAATATATTTCTATTGAATATAAAGGATCAAGCGGCAGCGAGAGTAGGGATTATGGTGAAAAACAAAGATATATAGGCTTCTCTTACGACGTTAAAACAAACAAGAACGAATTTCGTTTTAGCATAGATTGTTGTACTGCAGATTCAGCAGACGGGGACAATGTAGGTATTTTTTCTTTGTATATCATCAAAATGGAAGACGATACGGATCCGGAATACGGTTACGGCGGTGACGGGAAAGAAACACCCGGGATCAATATCGGAATCAGGAACGTATTGCCGATTGAAGAAGAGTAAAGCCGCGTAAAAAAAGTTGCCAGCGGCCCCCGCTGTATTGTATAATCACGTTGACATGATTTTGCGCAAAGAAAGAAGGGTTCACTGTTATGACACTTGACGAGCAGGATCTTAAGGACGGATTGAAGTTTATCGTCGGGACCTGGGAACCGGACTTTGTTGTCAGCCTGTTTTCAAACGATCTGGCACATATCCCGGCATCGGAATTCAAAAGCGAAGACGGGACGGACTTTACTGCCCTGAAATTCGAGTTTTTCGAAGACCATACGATGAAGTTCGTTGACACCGCGAAAGGCACGGAGGAAGCCGGAACGTGGGAACAGATCGGCCGGATAAAATATAAGTATAATGTTGACCGCTTCCTCGAAGTGCCGGACGGCCCGTTCAAGAGCGCCGTGCAGGAACTGGAGATCTCCGGAGGAAATCTGGTGTTCGGGCTGGGGTTTTTGTGCATCTCCATGAAGAAGACGGCCGACGGCATCGTAACGGAAGTGAAGGAGCCCGACATCGGCGACCTGGTGCCCTCCGAGTCCGATCTGGCCATGAAAGATATCGTGGGCAGATACGTGACGTACAAATCTTTCGCGTTCATTGACGGGAAGGCGGGTGCGTTTACGAAGGAGGAAATCGAGGCGGACTGCAAAGCAAAAATTGCCGCCGGAGAGATGGAAGAGAGCGACCTCGCCGAATACCTTTCCATTTTCGATTCGGCAGTGGTATTTACCGACGATCACAAGGTAGAATGGTGGATGAAGATACCCGCGGGCGTTCCCGAAGAAGAGATCCAAAAAGCGCTCGAAGCCGGAGAGATCAGCGAGGTCAAAGACGGAATGTTCCTGCGGGACACCCAGGAGTGGAAAGCGGTCGGCGGCAAATATTACTACAATACCGAGGAGCACCGCGAGCTCTATGACGAGGTCCAGTCACCGTGGGACGAGCTGGTGCTCGCCGCGGACGGCACTATCGCGCTGAACGAAGGTTTAACGATAATAAAGAAGATCTGACTTACCGACCGGCGGATTCCCGTGTATCAGGAGGAGCTAAACGATGGCAAAACGCTCAATAATATGCCTGCTGTGCATATGCATGTTAGCCGGCGCTTTCGGCTGCCGGCAGACTGCCGGGCCGCAGCCTGAGCCTGAGCCTACCGCGGACTACCAGAAAGCGCCGGAGGTGCACATTATGAACGACATTCAGTACGAACTGACCTCGAATCTCCAGAGGACCGGCGACCATGTCAACCTGTTCATCCCCCATGCGGGCGGCGCGAAGACCGGCACGGAAGTAACCGCTCAGCTCACGCTGGACGTGACGACGGAATACTTCGATTATTACATCGTCGACTGGGGCGACGGCACCTGGAGCTACGACGGTCCGTACGCCAGCGAGGAAAACTACAAACCCACGGCGGAGATCAGGCACATTTATAAAAAAGCAGGCGAATACGGAGTGAAGGCATGCGGCGTGAATCTCAAGACCGGCAAGCTGTACGGCTGGTGCGAGGCCAAGGCCGTGAAAGTTTCCGGAGACGACTGGAACGGCGAGCTGATCGCCGACGTCACGCCCATCGGATCAAGCAGCGCGGGAGAGGAGTACGGTTTTGACAAAATCGCCGACGGCTCCAACGCTACCCGTTGGCAGAGCGCCGTGTCCGACTCGCCCGAAACGCAGGAATACGTCGGTTATCTGTTTGACGGCTACTACACGCTCGACTCATTGGAGATCAAATTCCCGGCCGGAATGGAAGTGTTTCCGGCGAATATCAGCATCGAATACACCACCGACGGCGTGATCTGGTACATGATGCCGCGCTACTATTACGTGCTGCCCAATTCGGAAGGTTATTTCACCTGCGATATGAATTTCCCGGACCCGATGGGGGCAACGCTCGTACTGCCGCTCAAAGGGATCGCGGCCGGCGGCATCCGCGTAAAGTGCGTCAACTACCCCTCGTACTCCGCCGGCGGCAACTCCTTCAGCGTGGAGGAGATGCGGGCGTACGGTAAAAAAGGCACCTTCTTCTACACCTCGTACGACGGATATTACAACGCGGATCTCAGCAATATGTGGACGATCTTCGGCACCGCAAAGACCGAACCGAACGTGTACAATTCGCTGAGCGGCGCGGGGCAGAACCCCGAGCCTTTCCGCTCCGGCGAGGCAATGATCGCTTCCGTAGAGTGGACCGCCTGGAACGGCGCCAAACTGAACTGGACGGGGTATACCGAAGCGGTGAAGATCCACGAAGATTCGCTGAAAAAGGCAATGTACGGCGGCGACGGCTGGTACTACAACGAAGAGCAGGGCAAGTACGTTGTCGACACCACGGAATACAGGAACAATCCGCGCGGCGACGGCTTCATCTGGGCGACGAGCGCGGCGCCGCAGCATCTTGACGCCCAGAACCATTACACCAATAACTCCGCGCTGATAATTGCCTCCCGCGACTTCCTGCTCACCGGCAACGGCACCGACGGCTTCCTCGAAAGCACCAACGGCCGGAAGCAGGTCATGCTGGCCAAACTGCGCAAGGCGATGGACTATATGCTGACGACGCTGAACGGCGAGTCGGGACTGATGACGATATACGATCCGCGCAACAACGGCACCGTGTACGGCATGGCTTCCAACTACTGGGACAGCCTCAATTTCTTCGGCTACAACTCCGCGTACGAGAACGTGATGTTCTATCAGGCCGTGCTGGCCATGGCGGATATAGAAAGCTTCATCGGCAACACCGCCGAAGCGGACCGCTACACCGCATTGGCCGCGAAGATAAAAGCAAAATTCAACGACTATTTCTGGGACAGCGGAAAGGGCCGGTACATCACCTCGGTGAACGTTGACGGCGACGTGCTGGACTTCGGATTGACCTTCGTCAACTTCATGGCAGTCTCCGTCGGGCTCGCTTCAAAAGAGCAGGCGCAGCAGATCTACGACTGGGTGGACGGAAAGCGGATCATTGCCGGCGACACCTCCAAAGGCGCGGATATATACAATTTTAAAGTATCGGCCAGGGCCAATACGGTAGCCATCGAGACGGTGGAGGTTGACGGGCTGCACTACTGGTGGTACAACGGCCATTCCTTCAACGACGTCAAGCCCGGCCACTGGGGCGAGTACGGCAATCAGATGCAGAACGGCGGCACGATCTTCTACACGTCTTTCTATGATATAATGGGCCGCACGCTGCTTTCCGGGGACAACGCCATCGGCCGCTTCAACACGATCATGGCGGAGTTCCATAAAGACTCCCTCAGAAGGGCGCCCCGGCCGCTTCCGGGCAACTTCTACCAGGTGAGCATCGTGGGCGAGTTCCCTGAATCCGGCCTGGTGCCGCTGTCCTTCCTGACCGGCATCATCGGCGTGACGCCGGACGTGAAAGGCCTGAAGGTCGAGAGCAATCTGCCTTCCGACATGACGTTTGCGGGCGTCTCCGAGTACTGGTACGGAAACAAGCCGTACTCTATCGAAGTCAACAGATCCCTGACGGAACCTTCCGTCGCGCAGGAAGGCGACAAATGCGTCGTCCGGCTGCCTGCGGACAATACGTATTACATAACGATGGACGGCCGCGTGATCCGCGGCGAATAATAAATCTTTTTACGGAGGAGAGCACAATGAAAAAAATAGTATCTGTGATGCTGGTACTGGTGTTGACGCTGTCACTGTTCGGCACGTTCGCGTTTGCCGCCGAGAGCGGTGAGGGCGAACTCGATCAAAACGTTGTCCGCGTATACACCTACGACGAGAACAACGGACATTCGCCTTCGATCTGGCTGAATACGTTCGATTACGACGGCAACTGCACCGGTACCGACTACGCGATCTTCAACGTTGCCGCGCCGATGAAGGCCATCGGTCTTCCGGAACTGTACGCGGGTAAATCCGAAAACCACGCGGACGCCACCGCCCGGTTCGAACTGTTCAACTGGGATACGGACACCGAAAAGACGTTTACCGGCGTGCCGGCGTTTTCCGAGGAAGTGTACTTCGACGGAGACAGCAAGGTGCTGCCGTATTTCACCTTTGAGCAGCCGCTGCCGGCGGGGCAGTATGTGTTCCGGATCACCCAGCTTTCCGGCGTGGACGAAGAGGGCAACAAGCCGTACACGGTGCTGCCCATGGGCGACCAGAAATTTGCGGAGACCAAGATCGAATTCGACACCCGCGGCGCCTTCGTGTTCTATGTCGATTTTGAAAACACCGACGGCGTAACGGATTATTTCGTAAATCTGGCGGGAAAGGATTCGGATGTCGACGTGCAGCCCGAAAAGACCGTTATCCCGCGCAAAGCCGACGGCGCCGCGTACCCGCTTTTCGAATACGGCCTGGTGACGCCTGTGATCCCGGACGGACAGGTGCTGTATTCCATCTCGCTGATCAACGCTCCGACCTGGGTCAACAAAAACGGCGACTCCGACGTGGCGTTCGAGGTCTACAA
>CACZOW010000321.1 GCA_902782885.1 uncultured Ruminococcus sp.
CGGCCCCGGAGACGAAGTGATCGTGCCGGGGTATACGTATATTGCCTCCGCGCTGGCCGTGACGGCGGTGGGCGCCATGCCGGTGATCGCGGAAGTTGACGACACGCTCACACTGGATATGGCGGACGTGAAGCGAAAATTGTCCCCGCACACCAAAGCGGTGATGCCGGTCTACATACAGGGTTTTCCGGCGGATCTTGATACGCTACGGGCGCTCAGCGCAGAGCACGGGTTCAAAATACTGGAGGACGCGTGCCAGGCGGACGGCGGCATGTACAAGGGCCGCTATCTGGGCACAATAGGCGACGCGGGCGCGTTTTCGTTTAACTATTTTAAGGTGATCACGTCCGGCGAAGGCGGCGCGCTGGTGACCGGCGACCGGACGATATACGAACGTGCGCTGATATACCACGACGCGTCGGCGGTGGCGTTTTTCGGAGACCAGCTCTCCGGTATCGAGCAGCCGCTGTTCGGCGGCATGGAGTACCGCGTCTCCGACATAATCGGGGCAATACTCCGGGCGCAGCTGAAGCGGCTGCCGGGTATTCTCGCCGACCTGCGGCGCAACCGGAGCGCGATCGCCGAACTGGCGTGCGGCGGAGAGCTCGTACAGGCGCCGTCTCACGATATTGACGGCGATTGCGGCACCACGCTGGCGCTGAGGTTCGGGAGCGAAGCGGATTGCCGCCGGTTCCAGACGCGCTGCGCGGAGAAAGGCATCGGACTCACGGTGCCGATCGATACCGGCAAGCACGTATATACCAACTGGACGCAGATCATGGAAAAACGCGGTGCGCTGCATCCCGCCATGGATCCGTTCCGGATGGAGGCCAACCGCGGCCTGCAGACCGACTACGCGCCGGATATGTGCCCGCGCACGCTGGATCTGCTCTCCCGCACCGCGTACCTGATGGTCAATCCCGACTGGAACGAACCGGATCTGGAAGCGGTGGCCAATGTTTTGAAAAACGCGGCCCGTGACTGAAGTTCGGGCCAGACTCCGTGCATAGAATACGAAAAATGAAGGTGTTGTCCATGAAAAAAGAAACCATGAAGTTGTTCATAAGGACCGTGCTGGTGATATTGTCCGCGGCGCTGCTGACCGGCGCGGCGGCGTGCAGCAAAAGACCGATCCAGACCGGAGAAGTCGATCAGGACCTGACAGTTGAAGAACTGGATATACGCGGCGAGGTCACGTTCACCGAAAACAATACGGGCGGTACCGAGCAGGACCGGCTGGCCGCGAAAGCGTTTATATCCGCGTTCCAGAAGGCGTATCCCAACGTAAAAGTGCGGTACGAAGAGGCGCCGGTGAACGGTTTTGACGCGCGCATCTCCGCAGGCGATATCGGCGACGTGTTCTGGGGCGACGCCAGCAATATGCATAACTACCAGATCAACCACAACGCGCTGATGCCGCTGGACAGCTACATCAAGCCGTTGAATATAGATCTGGGCCAGGTGTTCTCCGGCGCGCTGGAGGCCGGCAAGGTCAACGGCAGACTCTACATGGCGCCCCGCAACATCGGCGAGCACATACTGATCTACAACGAAGAGATACCGGAAGCAGAGGGAATCACATTTGATAAAACGAAGGCAATGCCCTGGGAGGATTTCAAGGCGATCTGCCGCACCATGACTCATTTCGACGAGCAGTCCGGGCGTTTTACGCAGGTTGGCGCGTCGCTCAAGGTCTGGTGGCATCCGATCTGGCAGGTGTTTTTCCGCGGTTTCGGCGGCAAATGGATCGATCCCAAGACTCACACGGTGACGATCGCGGACAGCACGGAAGTCATGCAGGGCATCAACGAGCTGTTTGACGCCATCAATCAGGGCTGGCTGTATCCCGAGGATATTGCCGGATCCATCGGCGGGGAACTGGGCGAGAAATTCAGAGGGATCACCAACACATACGCGCAGGCGTGCTTTAAGAACTTCGGCGATCTGAGCTGGACCACGTCTTACGGGCTGGCGTACGATTCCATTGAAGTGAGGTGGGATTTCTGCCCGTTCCCGGCGCTGCCCACGCATACCGTTTCCACCGGCGCCACCGGATATCTGGTGTACAATCGCACCCGCAATCCCAACGCCGCCGCGGCGCTGGCGCTGTTCTTCCTGACGGAGCCGGGTCAGCGTGCGTACAACGGACAGACCGGCGGCAACGTCCCGCTGCTCAAATCCCTCGCGTACGATGATTTCTGGCATCTGCAGGGGACGGACTGGTCGGACAAGAACTACGACGCGTTCGTGTCGTATCCTGACGAAACATTGCCCGCATCCGTGATCACCCAGGCGCCGCAGGACGTGGCCAATCTGTTCTCCGCCGACGCCATGCAGCAGCTGTTCATCAAAGTGCTCTCGGGCAGCAAGAGCGTTGAGACCGCATTTATGGAGCTGCAGACCAAGGCCAACGAAAAGTGGTCTACCATCGCGAATTGACGCATGCGTGCCGCAGCGGAGAAGCTGAAAATATTGACGTTATGAATAAGACATTATATCTGGTATCAAACGCGCATCTTGACCCCGTGTGGCAGTGGGAATGGGAGGAAGGCGCCGCGGCGGCGGTGTCCACGTTCCGCGTTGCCGCCCGCTTCTGCCGCGAACGCGACGGGTATGTTTTCTGCCACAACGAAGCCGCGCTTTACGAATGGGTGGAAGAGTACGAACCCGCGCTGTTCGAAGAGATCCGGCGCCTGGCGGCGGAAGGCCGCTGGGTGATCATCGGCGGCTGGTACATCCAGCCCGACTGCAATATGCCCGCGGGTGAGACGTTCGTGCGCCACGCCGCGTACGGGCGGAAATATTTCTTCGAAAAATTCGGCGTTGTGCCCACTGTCGCCAACAGCTTCGACGCCTTCGGCCACAGCCGCGGTTTGGTGCAGGTACTGGCAAAATGCGGGTATAAGTATTATATCCATTGCCGTCCGGGCGGCGGCTGGCTGGATATGCCTGATTCGTACGTCTGGGAAGGGTACGACGGCTCCCGGGTGATCGGCGAACGCCAGCCCTCCGGCTACGGTACCGGCCTGGGCACCGCCGCGTCAAAAGCGGAGTCTATGCTGAACGCGCTTCCGGACGGGGGCGCGGGCATCTGTCTGTGGGGCGTAGGCGATCACGGCGGCGGCGCTTCGGCGCAGGATCTGGACGCACTGACGGCGCTTCAGGCACGCGCGGCGGCTCAGGGCGACAACGTAAAACATTCGGATCCGTACGAGTATTTTGAGGGCGTTGACGCGGATAAGCTGCCGGTGTGGCGGGACGGCATCAATCCCTGGGCCGTGGGCTGCTACACCAGCCAGGCGCGGCTCAAAGGCGCGTTCCGGGCGCTGGAAGATATGTATTATTCCACCGAAAAAGCGGCCATGCTGGCTTTGCGGCGCGCCGGCGTGCCGTATCCCGCGGAGGAACTTAAAGAGGCGGAGAAAGCGCTGCTGTTCGCCACGTTCCACGACTACCTGCCCGGTTCTTCCGTAGAGCCGGTGGAGGCCATGGGCCTGCGTCAGTTGGGCGGCGCCAACGATAAACTGACCCGCGTACGCGCCCGTGCGTTCTTTGCGCTGTGTTCCGGCGAACGCGAGGCTGCCCCCGACGAGATTCCCGTGCTGGTGTTCAATCCGCACCCGTACCCGGTGGAAGATGTGTTTGAGTGCGAATTCATGCTGTGGGATCAGGGCTGGGGCGAGACGGTGAAATACCCGCGCCTGTTCGATGAAAGCGGCGCGGAGATCCCGTGCCAGCCGGAAAAAGAATTGTCCAATATTCCGATCGACTGGCGGAAGCGCATTGCCTTCCGCGCATCGGCTTTGCCCTCCGGCGTGACGCGGTTCAACTGCCGGTTTGACGACCTGAAAAAGCTCCCGATCGAGCAGCTGCCGGAAGAGAACGGCGAGCTGGTGTTTCGGGGAGCCGGCGGCCGGATGCGGGCGCGGATATCGCGGCGCACGGGTCTGCTGACGTCGTACGAGGTGGACGGGCGCGAACTGCTTTCCGGCGGCGCGTTCCGGCTGGACGTGCTCCGGGACAATTGCGACCCGTGGGGCATGACCGTGCGTTCGTACCGGGACGTCGAGGGCAGTTTCGCGTTGATCGACGATGCGTCAATGCCGGAATTCTGCGCGGTCCCGGAGTCCGTGCCGGCGGTGCGCGTAATCGAAAACGGCATCGTGCGCACCGTGGTGGAAGCGGTGCTGCGTTACGGCCGCTCCCGCGCATATGTGCGCTACACGCTGAACAAGCTGACGCCGGATATCGATATCTCCGTGCGGCTCGAGCTGGAAGAACTGGAGAAAATGGTAAAGCTGGCGATCCCCTGCGCGGGGCTGAATAACGTGCAGGGACAGACCGTGTACGGCCGCGAATCGCTCAAAATGAACGGCGACGAGACGGTATCGCAGCGCTGGAAGCTGATGGAACTGGAAGGGGAGCGCGCGCTGCTGCTGTGCGGCCGCTCCACATACGGCGCTTCGGTGGAAGGCAATGAATTCAAGATATCTTTGGTGCGCACTCCCGCGTATACGGGGCATCCGCTGGGCGAGCGGCGCGTGCTGCCGGCAGACCGCTATATGCCTCATATGGATCTGGGCACACATCTGTTCGAATTCCGGCTCACGGGCGGCGATCGTCAATATCTTTCCGACCATGCGGAACGCATCGCGCAGACGTATTGCGAACGGCCGTTCTGCATGTCGTTCTTCCCGTCGGGAGAGGGGACAACGCCGCGCCCCGGTCTCCGCGTCGAAGGCGACGACTGCGTGGTGTTGACCGCGTACAAGCAGAGCGAGTACGGCGCGGGTGAAGTGCTCCGGCTGTTCAATCCTACGGACGAAGCGCGGACCGTGCGCGTCGTTGACGGCGAAGGCGCAGACGCCGGAGCGCCGGTCACATTGCCGCCGCGCGCGTTTGAAACGTATTTAAAAACGCCGGCAGGGCTGAGACCCGTACCGGCGGATGAATTTGAAGGGGAGCGGAAGGTGCGCTGACGCCTCAGTCTTTGAAATTGTCCGTGAGTTTGTAAGGCACGTGCGGAGCGCTCTCGGGCACGTCGTAGCCGATCTCGTTGGGCGCGGCCCAGTGCACGGCGTTGCGGATTATGCGCTGCACATACTCGTTGTAGAACGAGCGGCAGAATTCGTGGCCGGGCTGGAAGTAGAATACTTTGCCGGCGCCGCGATAGTAGCACAAGCCGGAACGGAATATGAACCCGTCCTC
>CACZOW010000322.1 GCA_902782885.1 uncultured Ruminococcus sp.
ATCACCGGCATGGCGCCCACCGCCGTCACGGCCAGCGCGGAGGCAATATACGTATACCCCGGCACGATCACTTCGTCTCCGGGGCCGATGCCCATTCCGATAAGCGCGGAAGTCAGCGCAGCAAATCCGGAGGTCATCGTCAGCGCGTATTTTGCCCCGGTGAGCGCCTTCCACTCTTCTTCGAAATGCTGCACTTCGCGGCCTGAACTGTTGATCTTGAAAAAGTCGCGGCTCAGTATGGCGCGGCCGGCGGCATCGATCTCTTCCTGTCCTATTCTGTACATAATTGACCCTCCTTGCGCGGTCAGGCGCTGTCATTGTCCGCTCAGCAGCGCGAGCGTACGGTCGATGAGTATCTGGTCGGCGTTGTCCGCGAGCGGATGCGCCGAACTGAATCTGAAACAGGCCACTTCGTATCCGCCCCGCACCAGCTGGTCTTCGGTGGGCAGATACGCGTTGTAGCCGTTCGCGTTGGACAGCGTGAGCGTGTGCCGGAACGGCGAATACGCCCGCAGCCGGAGCGCGATCTCCGAAAACATTTCGAACGGAAACGGCACGAAGACAACGTCACCCAGCGAGATCAGTGTCTGTCCGAAGCAGAATTCGCGCTCGTACGGCGGGCAGCCCGCTTCGTATTCGTCCATTGCCGCCCGATAGTACGCGTACTCCAGCCGGCTGATGTTGATCAGCTTCTCGGGTTCGCTGTAAGCGGCAAGCTTTTGACGGAGCACGTTCACGGGCGGCAGGGGCTTGCGCGGCACGCTGACAACGCCCTCGAACAGCCTGAGATCTCCGGTCTTGTACACGCCCGCGTTCCGGTACGCGCGCACCGCGTCGGCGGCGGCAACGCCCCCCAGCTCCTCCACATGCTTTATATCCCCGGTGGTCCAGCCGTTGGTGAGCCGAGGTCCCACGTCCCCGACGGTCCCGTTGAAGAACGCGCTGAGCGTACCGGTCTCCGCCGTGAGCCGGTCGGTCATGATGCCGGGCCAGTCCCGGGAGATCTCGCGGTTGTTGCCCGCAGCCGTGCCGTGGCAGCCGTAGTGGATAATATTAATGATGCCTTTTTTGTTGTCGCGGTTCCGCAGCGCCAGCACGGTCATTTCGGGATCGAAGCAGCCCCACGGATTCTGGCCGAGGCCGATGGACCCGTCGCGATACTGCTGGCGCCGGTTTATCCCCACCTTCGATTCGGCGGTGCCGATCGCAAGTTCGGCAGGCTGCAGATCGTCCAGCGCGCGGCGGCAGGCTTCGCAGACTCTCGGGAACAGAATGTTGTCCACGTACCCGCGGTCAATATCCCCCCAGCCCTCAATGCCGGACACGTTCGGTGCGGAATGGGTGTGCGTGGCGGCAATGACCACTCTCCCCGCGGGCAGCCCGTTTTCTTTCCCGATCCGCGCCCGCAATTCATCGCACAGCGCGGTCCCGAAGTCGCCCACCGATATCGTCACCAGCAGCACTTTGACATCGCCCTGCGCAAACGCGGCGCACACCGCCTCCAGCCCGTCGTGTACCGACGTGCTCACCGAATCCGGCACGTACCCGTACAGCAGCGTACCCACCGGCGGCGTAATGTCCTCTCGCGCCGCTCCCGCCATAAAGCACCCGCTTGCCTGCGTCAACGCTCCCATCGCATCTCCTCCCGAAGGCCTCCCCGGCCTTCCCGACCGCCCTTCCGGCGGCAATCGTTTCAACGCGCCAATTGTACCACAAATCGCCCGCGCGGACAACACTTTAGTGCCTGAGCAAATGAGACCTTAGTGCCTGAGTAAATTTCGGCTTGAGTGCTTGAGTAAATTTCACCTTTTTTCTCAGATAAATGTGGCAGTGCATGTTAATAATGGCAAATTGAGGGGCGGCCTTCTTGTCGAGAGTGGAGTAAGGCCGCGGATCAGGGCGAAGGAGTAGCCGCAAATCCCAAATTCAAACTTTGCGGCTACAGGGGCAGGGCGAAGGTGTAGCCGCAAATCCCAAAATCGAACATTGCGGCTACAGGATCGTGGCAAAAGTGTAGCCACAAATCACATAATCGAACTTTGCGGCTACAGGAACAGGGCAAAAGTGTAGCCGCAAATCCCATAATCGAACTTTGCGGCTACAGGATCTGGGCGAAGGTGTAGCCGCAAATCTCAAAATCGAACATTGCGGCTACAGGATCTGGGCGAAGGTGTAGCCGCAAATCCTAAAATCAAACTTTGCGGCTACAGGGGCAGGGCGAAAGACGCCTAATTTAGATAAAAAAGCGAAATTTGTATTTTTGTTTACTTTTCCGGAAAAATCGACCTATTGAGAAGGCGCAGAGTTCGTCTTCTTTTCAACGGCGAAACCCTCCTGGGTTCGAGTCCCCCCCTTACACTGTAACAAAAAAGCAGCCCCGTTCGGGACTGCTTTTTCCTTATGCACCTTCAGGGACTCGAACCCTGGGCCCACTGATTAAG
>CACZOW010000323.1 GCA_902782885.1 uncultured Ruminococcus sp.
GCGGCGTTTGTTCAATGTTTTAATTAAAAAAGTACCGTTCGGTTATTGATATTTCCGTAACGAAATGGTATAATCAAAAAAAATCGAGGGAGGAAACAATCCACGATGAATAAAACGAAATCATCCAAAAGATCTTTCATCGTACGCTTCGGCGTGCTGCTGTTTGTCGTCACTATCATCGTCGGTCTGATCGGCTGTAAGAAAGCGCCCATTCAGACAGGCAACGTTGATCAGGAAAAAACGGTCGAGGATCTTAATATCAAGGGGCAGATCCTGTTTACCGTTAACAATGAGAGCGGTAAAGCAGAGGAAGCTATGGCCCCCAAGGCGGTCGTGCAGAAGTTCATGCAGGTGTATCCTGACACGAAAGTTATTTACGAGGAGAGCAACAGAACTCAATACCCGAACCGTATTGCCTCCGGCGATATCGGCGACGTGTTCTGGTGCGACGCTAACGACGCTAACAACTACATGCACAACCACAACGCGCTGATGCCGCTTGACGCCTACATCAAGCCCCTGAACATCGACCTGGGCAACGTTTACTCCGGCGCGCTTGAATGCGGTAAGATCGACGGACGCCTTTACATGGTGCCCAGAAAGATCGGCGAGCAGGCCCTGATCTACAACAAGGATATCCTGCAGGAAGCCGGTATCTACGATTTTGACGATTCCATCGCGACTCCGTGGGAAGACTTCAAAGATATCTGCCGCCGTATCACCATCAAGGCTGAAGACGGCACGATCCTCCGCAGCGGCGCCGCTTTGAAGGTCTGGTGGCACAACACCTGGCAGATGTTCTTCCGCGGCTTCGGCGGCAAATGGATCGACAACAAACTGCATCAGATCACCATTACCGACAGCGTTGAAGTCATGCAGGGCGTCAACGAGCTGATCAACGGCATCCTTGAAGGCTGGCTCTATCCCGAAGATCTGACCAGCCAGATCAACGCTATCGAGTACAAGATCTCTGACGGCGACAGCGACATTAAAGACGTCTGCTTCAAGACCTTCGGCGCTATGACCTGGCTCACCAGACTCGGCACCGCATATGACCAGCTGCAGATCGACTGGGATTTCTGCCCGTTCCCGGCATTCCCGACCCACAACATTTCCACCGGTGCTACCGGATACGTTGTATACAACCGTACCCGCAATCCCAATACCGCGGCGGCGTTCGCTCTGTTCTTCCTTACTGAAGACGGTCAGCGCGCGTACCACAGCCAGACCGGCGGCAACGTCCCGCTGCTCAAGTCTCTCGCTGAAGAAGATTTCTGGCACGGCGTAGGCACCAACTGGGAAGACAAGAACTTCGACATCTTCGTTAAGTACACCGACTTCACGAGCCCGGCTTCCGTTATCACTCAGGCGCCTCAGGAAATAGCGGAAATCTTCAGCAACGACGCTATGATGTCAACGATCGCATCTATCGTAAACGGCAGGTACACACCTGAAGACGCGTTCGAAAAACTGCAGACCAAGGCTAACGAAAAGTGGGCGCTCATTGCCAACTGATCTTCCGGTCATCCGGTCAACTGAATAGCTGAACGACGGACCCGCAGCGTTTAACGCCCCGGGTCCGTTTTCTTTTCGGCCGACGTGCTATTGAACAATCGCCGCAAATATGGTAAAATGCATGACGAAACAGGAAAGGTTTTCTGCCGCCACGCGGCCCGGAAAGAGGTGCGTATTTTTAGAATGAGCGAAATGTTTTTACATAAATGTCCGAACTGCAACGCCACGCTGGAGTTCAATATTGAGAGCGGCATGGTGGTGTGCGCATATTGCGGCAGCAGGTATAACGTAAAAGATCTGCTCACCGAAGCCGGCCAGGCCGCGAGCAGCGCCGCAGACGCGGCCGGCGCTCCTGCCGAAAGCGCTAAAAAAACGGATAAGATCAAAGAGTTTGATTGGGGCAAATACAAAGAGCGGCTCACGCGCGAGGAACTGGCAGGGAACCGTTCATATCTCTGCGAGACGTGCGGCGCGGAAGTGATCCTCGGCGCCACGGTAGCCTCCGCCAAGTGCCCGTACTGCGACAATAACCTGATCTTGCTTGATAACGTCACCGCCTCATTGCGGCCCAACGCGATAATACCGTTCAAAATATTGCCGGATCAGTTGTCCGACAGCGTTAAAAAGTTCTATAAGAACCGGAAGCTGTTGCCGTTCCACTTCTTTGACCAGAATAAAATGAGCGCCGTGCGCGGCCTCTACGTGCCGTTCTGGCTGTATAACTGCCACCTTAAGGGCCAGATGACGCTCAAGGGCTCCACTTCCAGATCGTACACTTCGGGAGATTACCGGATCACCGAGACCTCCAATTACGATCTGCTCCGGGACGCGCAGATGGGTTTTGAGCGTATACCCGTTGACGCCAGTCTGAAGATGCCCGATGAATTGATGGATTCGCTGGAACCCTTCGACTACTCTGACCTTACCGAGTTCAACAGCGGCTACCTGACCGGTTTTATCTCCGAACGTTTCGATTCGGACCCGGACGAAAATCTGCCGCGGGTCACCGAGCGCGTCAACAACAGCCTTTTAGAGATCATGAAAGGCACCTGCACGCAGTACTCCAACGTGAGCGTTTCGGAAAATCACATGAACGTGGACGAGTCATCCGTAAAATACGTGATGCTGCCCATTTACCTGTTCGACTGCATGTACGCCGGTAAAACATATCATTACGCGGCCAACGGTCAAACCGGTAAAGTCATCGGTGAACTGCCGGTCAGCAAAGGGAAGAAATGGCTGTACTTCGGCATACCGTTCCTGATCCTGTTTGCGATCGCCGCCTTTATTTTGCGCTGGTTTATGGGGTGATGAGCATGAAACGTAACAGAACTTTTTCAATATATAATTTCTGCGTGATGCTCCTCTGCGTCATCTGCGTACTATCCGTACTGGTGTTGCCCGCGTTCGCCGAACCGGCGGAAGACATGCCCGACTGGTACGACCCCGACTTTTCGCCGGCGGACGTATATCATAACGATCCGTCGGTGCCGCGCGTCGTGGACAATGCCGGCGTCTTCTCCGAAGCCGAATATGACCGCCTCAGCCGCCAGCTGGAGTCGATGCGAAACGAATTGAATATGGATTTCGTATTGCTCACCGACGATTCGTATCACGGTCAGGGCTACATTAAATACGCCACGGATTTTTACGATATGAACGGCTACGGCCTGGGGGATGACTTCAGCGGCGTAATATTCTTCCTGTGCTTTGAACCCGGCGACCGGGGCTTCGAGGCGTACGGCACCGGCAGAGCGGAAAAATATATGACCGAGCGCAACGTCGACAAGATGTCTGACAAGATCATGGATCACATGGTCGACGGCAACTACGCCAAAGGCGTCGAGACGTATTTCTCTCAGCTGCGCACGCTGATCAAAAAGGGAAGGCTGCCGCTGTCCGGAAGCCAGATCGCGGCGCTCGTGATCATTCCTTCGCTGATCGGACTGATCGGCGGCGGGATTTCGCTGTCTTCGGCCAAGGCGTCAATGCGGACTGTCGTAAAGGCAACGACCGCCGCGGAGTATCTCAATCCGATCTCATTCGTTGTCAACGGTTCCGTCGACAACCTTATCAATACGGACGTGTCGCGCACGTTTATTGACCGTTCGTCGAGTTCCGGCGGCCGCTCAGGCGGATCGTCGTACCACAGCGGCTTCCATTCTTCCGGCGGTCACAGTTTCAGCGGCGGAGGCAGAAGGTTCTGATCCCGCAGACCGCAGATCAAGTATTAAACGCATACAATAAAACGGGCTGGAGCTGCGACGCTGCCGGCCCGTTTTTAAGATAAACAGTTTCAATCTTATTCAAAATCCACCGAATATTCCAGTACGTTTTTAACGGTCTCACCGTCGATCTGCAGCGGCGAAGGCTCGGTGAAACGCACTTTGATATGATGGCCGGTGAACACCGAAACCTTTTTGGTATGATTGATATGCTCGCCCTTGAAAATGGAAGGGAAGACCATCAGCGTGCCAAGGCGGCTCTTGCCGTGCATGATCACCAGCGATACGGTGCAGGCGTCGGACAGGCGCTGCTGTGCGGGCGCCGCGTTCATGCCGCCGCCGTAATAGCGGCCGAACATCGTGGGCGCGATCCACACGTTTTTGAAAGTCTGCTTATGACCGTCGACGTCGATCTCCGCGATTTTGGATTTAAACTTGAACAGCAGGCCGTTGATGGCAATAGAGGTGTAGTTCACCGGCTTGTCGCTTTTAGCCTTCTGCTCGTCGCCGACTTCGCAGCAGTATCCGTCAATTCCGAAACCCACGCCGTTGATAAACTTGCATGTTTTGCCGTTCACCGTGACCGTCGGCAGCTTTACCAGATATTTGCTGATCTCGACGGGACCGTCTTTGGGATTCCAGCCGATATCCCGGGCAAAGTCGTTGCCCGTGCCTGCTGAATAGAAATACAATTCGCGCGTACTTACCAGATCGCCGGCTTCGTTGACGAAACGGTTCAGCGTGCCGTCGCCGCCGCACAGCACCAGTTTGGCGTCCTGCGCGAGTCCCGCGTAAAACGCGTCGTACGGCGCCGCGGTGGCAATGTCCTTCAGCTCCACTTCGCCTTTGGCTTCCAGCAGCGTTTTCAGCGTCTGCGCGGCTTCCGGCAGTTCAACTTTGCCGGTCCCTGCCGCCGCGCCGGACAGCTTGTTGTAAAGTACTACATACTTTTCCATCAAATGATCTCCTTTATATTCAAATGTGGGCGGGGTCATCGTTGTCCCCGAATTTGGTTTCGCGGGTGTTCATCAGCTGGTCGAAACTTATTCCGTACGTGCGGGCAATATCCAGCGCGAAGCTCTTGCCCTGCGGCGGCATGGGCAAAATAAGGTATGTACGCTTGGAGCCGGCGTATTTTTTGCGGCCTTCGTCGGTGAGCACTTCCATTTCGGTGTTTTCGTCAACGCCCGCCACCATGCTGACCAGATCGCTGAGCGCGGGCTCTTTGTTGAGCTCCGGAATGTTTTCAGCCAGTTCGTGGATGTGCGTGGCAAACACGCAGCGCGCGCCGACTTTGCGCAGGTATTTCATTATTTCTTCGGCAATGAACAGGCATTCCTGATGGCTGGTGCTGGATAGCGATTCGTTCATCAGTATCATGCTGTACTTGGTGAGCCGCGGCAGTATCTGCTCCAGCCTGATGCACTCTTCGCCCAGGCGGCCTTCGCTGATGGAGTTCTTTTCCAGTTCGGGGAAGTGGGTGTAGATGTTGTCCACGGGGCTTATGCGGCCCTCGGAGCCCGGTATGGCGAAGCCGGCCTGGAACAGCAGCTGCGTGATGCCCACGGCGCGGGTGAAGGTGGTCTTGCCGCCCTGGTTGGCGCCGGTGAGAATGAAGATGCGGCCCATTTTGTCCGACATCTCCGCGTTGTTGGTGACAACGACGCTGGACAGCTCGGTGAGTCCGATGTCGCTCTGGATGCGGATGGCAAAGCTGGCGTCGTATATATCCTTAACGTAGAACACGCGCTCATCCTTGGGCGCGGGCGTGGGGAAGCATACGGGCAGGCCGGTATTCATCAAGTTGCGCGCGAGTCGGCTGCCACCGATGAAATAATAAACTTCCGGGATCAGGTCGAACAGGAACTGCGTCTCGATGTATTCAAAGCGGCCGAGGACCGTTGCCAGATGGCGGAACGTATCGCCCATGACGCTCTCCAGGTCGCGCATGATGGCGATATCCAGCGTGTTGGCGCGGTTGTCCTTGAGGATCGAATAAAACGATCCCAGACCGAAATACGTCTCGTCGTTGCGCTGACGCCCGAGGATCGAGGTGACCAGCGCCTTGTTTTTAAACGGTTTGGGCTCGATGGAGAGCAGCACCGCTTCCACGGGGCGGAGCTCGTTGTCCAGATTCACGCCCAGGGTGACGGAGGACATCGTCTGGATCTTCTCGGAGAGTTTAGGCAGTTCGTAGCGCAGATCCTTGTAATTCTGGCTGTCGTAAATGCCGCCGATCATTTCGCGGAGCCGCCGCACGCCTGCGGACAAAAAGTCCCGGTCGGGGGAGCAGAACAGCGAGTGCAGAACGTCAACGCACTGCATATATACTTCCAGCATCTCGATGCGCCAGGCAATGCGCCGCATGTCGTCGTCGTGGGAGATGTTGGCCTTTTCCATTTTGCGCAGCGTGTTGGTAAGGGGCAGCAGCGTCGTATCGAAGGATTCCTCGAGTTCGGGATAGTCCATGAAATCCTGCAGGATATCCTGCCGGTATTTGATGACTTCAGCGTCGGGGATCATGTCCAGCATCCGCGCCCGGATATAGCCGCGGCTGTCGTTGCGGATCTGCATGCCGTCCAGGATCATATCCATGTTCATGTCCCGTTCCAGCAGTTCCTGATTGAACAGCTTACGGCGGCCGCTCTTGACCTCGTGTTCGGTGTTGCGCCCGCGTTCGTAATCCGGCCACAACAGACTGAATGCAAATTTTTCGTCCATAAGCATTCCTCACTTCAGATTTAGTAAGACGATTATATCATTTTCCGCCGCGGATGACAACTCCGGGCCATTGACGGAAGCCTGAATTTTGTTTATAATTAGCTTTGCGAAAGCTTGAAGAGCGTTTTGACCCTGTGCGGCAGGGCATTGGCGTTTTATTGGTGCGAAATCCATAATGAGAACAGAATCGGAATTTGCGGAAGATTTCCTGTCCGGGCGCTGCCGGGACGCGTATGAATATCTGGGAAGCAGACCGGCGGCGGAAGCCGACGGCGGTTTTGTATTTGCTGTCTGGGCGCCTAACGCGAGTTCGGTGCGCGTTGTCGGTGAGTTCAACGATTGGGGCGGCCGCAATGTTTCCGGCGACGCGATGGAAAAAGACGCAAACGGATTTTACCGCACGGCGATCTCCGACCTGCGCGAGGGAATGCTTTATAAGTACCGCGTGACCGGAGCGGACGGGAACGTGGTATATAAAAACGATCCGTTCTGTTACCGGTCGGAACTGCGGCCGGGCACCGCGTCGGTATTGACGGCGCTGCCGCGGTACGAGTGGCATGACGACGCCTGGATGAAGCGCCGCGCAAGCGCGGACGTGCGCACGCAGCCGGTCAATATATACGAACTCCACGCAGGTTCCTGGCGCCGCGGCCGGATCCCCGGCATAGATTATGAAAATAACTGGCAGGAAGCCGAACGGCGCCGCGCCGAAGAACCGTTCCTGAACTACCGGGAACTCGCGGACGAGCTCGCGCCGTATCTGACCGAACTGAATTACACGCATGTGGAACTTATGCCGCTGTGCGAACACCCGCTGGACGGTTCGTGGGGATATCAGACGGGGAATTATTATTCGTTGACCTCGCGCTACGGAACTCCGGAAGATATGGTGTACTTCGTTGACCGAATGCACGCGGCGGGAATAGGCGTGCTCGTCGACTGGGTGCCCGGCCATTTCTGCAAGGACGAATCGTGGCTGACGCGCTTCGACGGCACGTTCCTGTACGAGTACGAGGCGGAGAACAAGCGTGAAAATCCCCTGTGGGGCACGGCAAATTTCGACCTGGGCAAAGGCGCGGTGCGGAGTTTCCTGATTTCCAACGCGCTTTACTGGCTGAAGCAGTATCATATCGACGGCCTCAGGGTGGACGCGGTGGCCAACATCCTTTACTATGACTACAACTGCATGCACCGCGTGCGTCCGCTCAACAGCTATGGCGGCGCCGAAAATCCCGAAGGCATCGCATTTCTGCGCGCGTTGAATGAGGCGGTACACGCGGCCTTCCCGGGCGCGATCACCGCGGCGGAGGACTCCAGCACTTTCCCGGGCATAACCGCGCCTGTTAGCGAAGGCGGGCTGGGCTTTGACTTCAAATGGGATATGGGCTGGATGAACGACACACTGAAATATCTGAGCGAACCGCCGGAGCGGCGAAGGTATATCCATAATAAATTGACGTTCTCCATGATGTACGCCCATACGGAGCGCTTTTTATTGAGCGTGTCCCACGATGAGACCGTGCACGGCAAACGCACGCTCCTGGACAAAATGTACGGACCGCTTCCGGACAAATTCCTTCAGTTGCGCACTTTCCTGCTGTACATGCTGACGCACCCGGGCAAAAAACTGCTTTTTATGGGCAGCGAATTCGGGCAGATTATGGAATGGCGCTACTATGAGGCGCTGGAGTGGAAGATGCTGCTGTACCCGCCGCACGGTCTTTTAAAGGACTATACCGCGGCGCTGAACCGGCTGTACCGCTCGGAGCCTTCGCTGTACGCGGGGGATTACCGGGAAGGCGGTTTTTACTGGATCGACGCCGATGACGCGGAACACAGCGTGTATTCGTACGTGCGCGCCGTGCCCGGGAACGACCGCGACTTTCTTGTGGTGGCGCTGAACTTTTCGGCGGAGGATCGCCGCAGCTTCCGGTTGGGCGTGCCGCGCTTCTGCGATTACCGGACGTTGTTCACCTCGTTCGACCGCGGCGAAGACCCTCTACAGGATACGGTGCTGAGGCCTCTCCCGACCGGCAGTTCGGGCATGAGATTCCACGTGCGTGTCGATCTGCCCGCGTACGGGGCGATCATACTGAAACCGTTTTTCAGCTATTGACGGCTGACAAAATATAGCGAGACCGCGCATCAGCGGCGCGGCAACAATACTCAGAAGGAGTGAGCGGACAATGATACACAAAAACATGGTAGCGCTGATCCTGGCAGGCGGCCAGGGCAGCCGGCTGGGGGCAATGACCCGCAAAGTCGCCAAACCCGCCGTTCCCTTCGGCGGCAAATACCGGATAATCGACTTCGCGCTGAGCAACTGCTCCAACTCGGGCATAGACACGGTGGGCATATTGACCCAGTACAAGCCGCAGCAATTGTCCTCCCACATCGGCATCGGCACGCCCTGGGACCTGGACCGTGTGCACGGCGGCGTGGCGATATTGCCCCCGTACATGAGCGAAGCGGGCGGCGACTGGTACCGCGGCACCGCCAACGCTGTCTACCAGAACCTGGGATACCTGGATCAGTTCGACCCGTCGTACGTGCTGATACTCTCCGGCGACCACATATATAAAATGGACTACCGCAAGATGCTGGACGCGCACATTGCCGCCGGCGCGGACGCCACCATCGCCGTGATCGACGTGCCGCTGGAAGAAGCCTCCCGCTTCGGCATCATGAATACGGACGAGACGGGCCGCATAACCAGCTTTGACGAAAAGCCCGAACATCCGAAGAGCACGCTGGCCTCCATGGGCATATACATTTTCTCGTATGCCAACCTGAAGAAGCATCTCGAGGACGACGCGCTGGATCCCGCATCCGACAACGATTTCGGCAAAAACATCATACCCGCCATGCTGGCCGCGGGGGAGAATCTGCAGGCGTACCGGTTCGAGGGCTACTGGAAAGACGTCGGTACCGTGCAGAGTTTCTGGGAAGCCAATATGGATCTGCTGAAGGCGGACAACGACGTCAAACTCTTCCAGAACGACTGGAAGCTTTACACTGAGACCGCTTCGATCCCGTCGCAGTACATCGGCGCGGAGGCCAAGCTCACCGACAGCCTTATCTCCGAGGGCTGCGTTATATTGGGCGAAGTCGAGCACTCCGTCATTTTCCCCGGCGTAAAGATCGGCCGCAACGTTCGCGTTGTGGATTCGATCATCATGGAAGACTGCGTGCTGGAGGACAACGTGATCGTCAATAAGAGTATTTTGCTCACCGGCGTCACGGTAAAGGCCAACAACGTGGTGGGCAACGGCGCGGATATTGCCGTTATCGATGAAGGCCGCGTGCTGTCCGGCAGCGGATATCTGAACTGAGGTGGCGAACATGAGAGATTATATGGCGATACTCAATCTGGCGGAAAACGAGAACGATATCCGCGCTCTTACGACCAACCGGCCCATTGCCTCCATTCCGATAGGCAGCCGGTACAGGGTGGTGGACTTTATGTTGTCCAACCTGGTCAACGCGGGCGTGCGCAACGTCGGCGTGTTCACCGAAAGCAACTCCCGCTCTCTCGCGGACCATCTGGGCACCGGTAAACCCTGGGACCTGAACCGCAAGATCGACGGCCTGTTCCTGTTTAACCACGGCCTGTGCAACCTGATGTACACCGATTCGAAGCTGATCAAGAACAACATGGAGTATATATACCGCAGCAAGAGCAAGGACGTGATATTGTCCTCGTCGTACATGGTGTGCAACATGGACCTTGCCGCGGTCGCCGAAGCGCACGAAGCGTCCGGAGCGGATATCACGGTGGTATACACTCACACTAACAGGGCGGATACGGATTTCTCCAATTGCTTCACTCTTAATATCGACCCGGATACCGGCGAGATCACCGGGGCGGGCAAAAACATTGCGGTCGGGAAGGAAGCAGACATTTGCATGGAGATCTTCCTGATGAAAAAAGAGCGCCTCACTGATTTCATATATAAGAGCACTTCGCTTAATTCGGTGGGCAGCTTCTACAACCTGATCTTCGATCAGCTGGGTGTGCTGAAATTCAACGCCTACCGCTTCGAAGGATATGTTTCCTGCATCAATACCGTGTCATCCTACTTCAAGAGCAACATGGATATGCTGGATCTGGACGTCAGTTCGGAACTTTTCCGCAACTCGGACCGCCCGATATTCACCAAGATCAAGGACGAGCCGCCCACGCTGTATGTGAAGGGCTGCAAAGTGGGGAACTCGCTGATCGCGGACGGCTGCCGCATCGAAGGCACCGTGACGGATTCGCTGCTGGGCCGCTATGTGGACGTGGAAGAAGGCGCCGTAGTTGAGAACAGCATAATCCTGCAGAATGTGCGCATACATAAAAACGCGCACCTGTCGCATGTTATTATTGACAAAAACGTGGATATAGACGAAAATACGGTGTTGAAGGGCAACGAGTTCTTCCCGCTGGTCATCGAAAAGCGGAATCTGCTGCGTTGACTGCTTCAGCCGCGTCGTACCGGCGCCCGTTTCCGACCGGCCGCGTGCAATTATACGGTGTCTCACCGGATCATGAAAGGATCATGTAATGAAAGTTCTTTTTGTAACGACCGAGATCAGGCCCTTCAGCAAGACGGGCGGTCTGGCGGATGTGTCTTTCGAACTGCCCATGGCGCTGAAAAAAGCCGGCGTCGACGTGCGCGTCATTACGCCCAAATACGGCGATATTCCGGAAGAGTTCCGGATGCAGATGATACCGCTTTCCTCCTTCGGCGTGACGGTGGGCTGGCGCAACCAGTACTGCGGGCTCCAGTACCTTTCGTACGACGGGCTCCCGGTGTACTTTCTGGATAATGAGTATTATTTCAAGCGCCCCGGCTGCTACGGCTATTACGACGACGGCGAGCGCTTCGCGTATTTCTGCCGCGCGGTGATGGAATCCGTGGTGCACATGGACGACTTTTATCCGGATATCATCCACTGCAACGACTGGCAGACCGGCATCATCCCGCTGTATCTGCGCGACGTTTACTATCAGCGGCCCGAATTCAAGCGCGCCGCCGCGATATTCACGATCCACAATCTCAAATACCAGGGCGTATTCGCGCCTTCGGTACTTGAGGACCTGCTCGGACTGAACTACGGTTATTACAATGACGAAAAGCTTAAATTCCGCGACGGCGTGTCATTTATGAAGGCCGGTATCGTATTCGCGGATAAGGTGATCACGGTCAGCGAGACGTACGCGCAGGAGATCACGACGCCGTACTACGGCGAAGGACTGGACGGGCTGCTGAAAGCCAAATCCTTCAAGCTGATGGGCATTACCAACGGCATCGACTACACTCATAACAACCCTTCCAAAGATATGAGTCTCGTGCGCCGCTACGACACGCGCACGCGGGCTTACAAGAAGGACAATAAGATCGCGCTCCAGAAGGAACTGGGCCTGCCGGTCAACGCCAATGTGCCCGTCATCGCCATGGTCACGCGCATGGTCAAAGAAAAAGGCCTCGACCTCGTTACCTGCGTCATGGAAGACATCCTGAAGCACGACCTGCAGTTCGTTATCCTCGGCACCGGCGACCGGGATTATATGGATTTCTTTGAGTATTACGCCTCCGCGTACCCCGGCAAGATCGCCGCGCGCACGCGCTTTGACAGCGCGCTCGCGTCACGCATTTATGCCGGCGCGGACATGTTTCTGATGCCCTCGATGTTCGAGCCCTGCGGCCTGTCCCAGATCATTGCCATGCGCTACGGCACCGTGCCGATAGTGCGGGAGACCGGCGGCCTCAAGGACACGGTCAAGCCTTACAACAAGTACACCGGCGAGGGCAACGGCTTCTCCTTTGCCAATTTCAACGCCCACGAGATGCTGGCCACGCTGCGCTTTGCCCTGGATGAGTATGACGATCCCGCCGCCTGGGACAGCATAGTAAAACAGGCGATGGAGACGCGCATCGATTGGAAGAAGCAGTCACAGAAGTATATCCAGATCTACAAAGAGCTGGCGATCTGAGCATCGCCGCGGAGGTCATATGCAGCTTAACAAAGAGGCTTTTATAAGGGATTATAAAAGCAAGATCATAACTATGTTCCGGGAAACGTTTGAAGAAGCGTCTTCCGAAGAACGGTATCTTGCGCTCGGCGCGCTGATCCGCGACTATATGGCGCCCGACTGGCTCGAGACCGAGCATCGCGACCTTAAGGAAAAGCGCAAGCATATATATTATTTTTCCATGGAATTCCTGATCGGCCGGCTGCTGGATTCGGTGCTGATAAATCTGGGAATTCGGGACGCGGTGGTCGACGGCCTTGCCGAACTGGGCGTAGATTTCCGGGAACTGGAACCGCAGGAGCCGGACGCGGGCCTGGGCAACGGCGGTCTGGGCAGGCTGGCCGCGTGCTTTATTGACTCCATGGCGTCGCTGGATATTGCCGGCACCGGCATCGGCATACGTTACCGTTACGGTCTGTTCCGCCAGCTCATCCAGAACGGATACCAGGTGGAAACGCCGGACAACTGGCTCAAAGTACCGAATGTTTGGGAACTTTGCAAAGCGGAGGACGCGCGCATCGTCAAATTCGGCGGCAGCGTCAACATGAACTGGGGCCTCGACGGACGGCTGTACGTAGAACTTCAGGATTACGAACCTGTGCTTGCGGTACCGTACGATATTCCCGTGCCCGGCTACGCGCTGGGCCGCGTCAACACGCTCCGCCTCTGGAGCGCCGAGACCGAGAATTCCGGCTTTGATTTCAAGGAATTCAGCCGCGGCGACTACGATCGCGCCGTGGAAAATATCACTACCGCGCACTCTATCTCCAACGTGCTTTACCCTGACGATTCCACGCCCCGCGGCAAACTGCTCCGCCTCAAACAGGAGTACTTTTTCACCAGCGCCGGACTTCAGGATATACTGGGCAGGTACCTTAAAAGCGGCGGAGACGTTCGGGAATTCGCGCTGTATAACGCGATCCAGATCAACGATACACATCCCGCGCTGGCGATTCCCGAACTGATGCGGCTGCTCATCGACGAGCAGGGCCTCGGCTGGGACGAAGCGTGGCGGATAACTACAGACGTGTTCGGCTACACTAACCATACTATCCTGGCGGAGGCGCTGGAAAAGTGGCCTCTGGATATGTTCAAAAAACTGCTGCCGCGCATATATATGATCGTGGAAGAGATCAACCGGCGCTTCGTGGCCGAACTGATCGCTTCGGGCAAAGGCGGATTTGAGCGCGTGTCGTCAATGTCGATCATCGCGGAAGGCACGGTCAAGATGGCTCACCTGGCGATCGTGGGCAGCCACAGCGTCAACGGCGTTGCCCGCCTCCACACCGAGATCCTGAAGAACAAGGAACTGCGCAACTTCAATGAATTCTATCCTGGCCGCTTCAACAACAAGACCAACGGCATCACGCACCGCCGCTGGCTGATGCAGGCGAATCCCGAATTGACCGCGCTGATCGACGGCACCATCGGGGAAGGCTGGCGCACCGAACCGAACCGGCTGGCCGAACTGGAGGCACATATTGACCGCGGTTTTGCCGAAGAGGCCGCCGCCGTCAAACGCCGCAACAAGCAGCGCCTCGCCGAATATATCCGCAAAACGGTGGAGATCGACGTGGATCCCGACTCCGTGTTCGATATCCAGGTCAAGCGGCTCCATATGTACAAACGCCAGCTCCTCAACATTTTCGGCGTGATGGATATGTATAACCGGCTGCGCAGCGATCCCGGCGCGGACATATGCCCCCGGACGGTTATCTTTTCCGCAAAGGCGTTTCCGGGCTACTTATTGGCCAAAAACACCATAAAACTGATCTGCACCGTGGCGGACCGCATCAATTCGGATCCTGCGGTTTCGGATAAACTTAAAGTCATATTTCTTCCGAACTACGACGTGAGTCTGGCGCAGCGCCTGATACCCGCGGGCGACATCAGCGAACAGATATCTACCGCGTCGAAGGAAGCGTCCGGTACGGGCAACATGAAATTCATGATGAACGGCGCCGTTACGCTCGCTACGCTGGACGGAGCCAACGTAGAGATCCGCGAGGCGGTCGGCGACGATAATATCATATTGTTCGGCATGACCTCCGAAGAAGTTATCGAACTGGAGCGGCGCGGCGGCTACGACGTCGGGGCGCAGCTCGCGTCCGATCCGCGGCTCGGCGAGATAATCGCGGAATTGCGCGGCGGCTATTTCGGATTCGCGGCTAAGGACGAGTTCAGACCCGTGCTGGACCATCTGCTGAGAGACGGCGACCAGTATTTCGTGCTGAAGGACTTTGCGTCATATGTGAGCGCGCGGGACAGGATCGACGCCATCTACCGCTCCGGAGCGCCGTTCCGCAGGATGTGCGCGATGAATATTGCCCGGTCGGGCCGGTTTTCCAGCGACAATACCATTGCCGCCTACGCCGACGAGATCTGGCACGTTAAGCACAGATGAGCTATTTTCACGATCCTTTGATACCCGGGGACAGACTTCCAGCCGGCGCGGTGACCGCGGGTGATATCGTTCGTTTAAGACTACGCGCGGACCTTCCTTGTCCCGCGGACAATGCCGATGTCACGCTCAAATTGACCCGCCGTTTCCGTTCAGAGTCCGAGGAGTTTATTCTTGCCTGTGCCGAAGCGCGCGCCGATGTGCTGCTTTTCGAGCTGGACGGCGGCGTGCTTGGCAGGCCCGGAGTGTACTTTTACGATTTTTGCGTGTCGGCAGGTGAGGAAACTTCTGTAATCCCCGGTGACCGTATTACCGTCACGGAGCCCGGACTCGAAGTGCCGGAATGGTTTCAGGACACTGTTATATACCAAATATTTCCGGACCGGTTCGCGGTGGGCGCTGACGCCGGCGCGAATTTCAAACCCGGCTCGTTCGTATATGCTTCGCTGTCCGACCCGCCGATGTATATTAAAGACAGCGGCGGTGAGATAATCCGCTGGGAGTTTTACGGCGGCAATCTTGAAGGTATCCGCAATGAACTTGATTATATTCAGGGCCTCGGCGCGCGGACGCTCTACCTGAACCCGATCTTTGAATCCGCTTCCAACCACCGGTACGACACCGGGGATTACGAGCACGTTGACGGCGTATTGGGCGGCGACGCGGCGTTTGACCGCCTTTCGGCCGATATGGAAGCGCGCGGAATGCGTCTGATCCTGGACGGCGTGTTCAGTCACACGGGCAGACACAGCAGATATTTTCAGGCGGCGCTGGCGGGAAAGCAGCCGTACCGCGACTGGTACTGCTTTCGCGAAGACGGTTCATATCAGTGCTGGTGGGACGTGCTGGATCTGCCTTGTGTGAACGAACTGGAACCGTCGTATCTGGATTACACTGTGCGCGGTAAAGCCAGCATCGTCCGTTCATGGCTCTCCCGCGGTGCTTCGGGCTGGCGGCTGGACGTGGCGGATGAACTGCCGGACGCGTACCTCGAAGAATTGCGCAAGGCGGCCCGCGAGACGAAGCGCGACGCGGTGATATTCGGCGAAGTATGGGAAGACGGCACAGATAAAGTGAGTTACGGGGTGCACCGTTCGTATTATACCGCGCCCGAACTGGATTCTCAGACTAATTATCCGTTCCGCAAGCGGCTGGAGGCTTTTTTTGCGGGCGGCATGAGCGCCTCTCTGCTGGCGCGCGCTTTTGCACTGGATGCGCTTCACTATCCGGCAGC
>CACZOW010000324.1 GCA_902782885.1 uncultured Ruminococcus sp.
CGGCAATATTCGACGGCGTCACCGTGCGCCGCGGCGCCAAGAAGATCGGCCTGCGCACCGAATCCTCCTCCCGCTTTGAGAAGGGCCTGGATCCGGTGACCTGCGCCAAAGCGCTGGACCGCGCTGCCGAATTGACGGAGCTGCTGGGCGCCGGCAAGGTGTGCAAGGGTGTGATCGACTGCTACGCCGCGCCGAAACAGCCGCGGAAAGTGAAGTGTTCGGTGGAGGCCATTGACCGCTTCATCGGCATCCACGCCACCCGCGCGGAGATGGAAGGCATCCTCACCGATCTGGAGTGCGAGCCCCATTTCGACGAGGGCTACGTGATCCCGCCGTCCTTCCGGGACGACCTTCAGCAGGACGCGGATATCGCGGAGGAAGTGGCGCGGTTCTACGGCTATAACCGCATCGAATCCAGTCTGTTGGGCGGCTGCGAGTCCATGCTGGGCGGCCTGACCCGGGAGCAGAAACTCTCCGACCGGGTGCGGAATACGCTTGCCGGACTGGGCTACAGCGAGATGCTGACCTTCTCCTTCGGCAGCCCCGCGGTGTTCGATAAACTCGGCCTCGCGGCGGACGACAAGCTGCGCGACGCCGTGGTGATCTCCAACCCCCTGGGCGAGGATTTCTCCGTGATGCGCACGTCCATGGTGCCGTCCGCGCTCGATTCCCTGGCCGTCAACCACGCGCACCGGGTGGAACGCGCCGCGCTCTTTGAGATCTCGTACGTATATATCAAGACGGACAAATATCCCGAGGAACTTCCGGAGCACCGGCAGCTGGTGACGCTGTGCGGCTACGGCAACGACAACTTCTTCGATTTCAAGGGCGATATCGAGGCGCTGCTGAAGGCGCTCCGGGTCAATAACTTCTGGTTCGAACCCGGCGACGGCGCGGCGATGCCGTACATGCATCCCGGCCGCCTGTGCCAGATCGTGGCGGGGAACAATCTCAATGCGGGCTTCTTCGGGCAGATCCATCCTGATGTTGCCGCCGCGTGGGAGATCCCGGCGAACACCATGATCGCCTGCCTGCCCACGGCGGTATTGTACGCCACGGCGATCGACATCCCGCAGAACAAAGAATTGCCCAAATATCCGGCGGTGACCCGCGACATCGCGGTAGTGCTGGACAAGAGCGTGCCGCAGGGGCACGTTGACCGCATGATCCGTCAGCGCGGCGGCAATATCCTCGAATCCTGCACATTGTTCGACTGCTACGAAGGCCTGCAGGTGGGGCCGGGCAAAAAGAGCCTGGCGTACGCGCTGTCCTTCCGCGCACCGGACCGCACGCTGACCGACGACGACGTAGCGAAGGCAATGAAGAAGATCCTGAACGGCCTCGAGACCGGCTTCGGCGCGTCGCTGAGGGAGTGACGAAATGAGTATTTACGAGTGGCTGACAACGGCGCAGGCGGGGGAGGCGTACGAAAGCAACTGCCCGCTGCCCGACCACGCGGACCTGGGGGACAACGCCTCCGCCTGGGTCCCCGGCGCGTACGAATCGCTGCTGATGCGCTCGGACTACAGCATCCGCCGCTTCGCGCTGCTGAACTACCTGCTGGCCCGCACGGTGCGCAAACAGGCGCTGGCGCCTTCGCCCGCGAATCAGGCTAAGGAAGAAGCAAAACTGCGCAAGACCGGGGCGCTGGCGGTGGTGGATCCGCTGCTGTCCCATCTGACCCGGATGAACGTGCCGCGCGCCGCGCTGCGCGCCGAAGCGCTCCGCCTGGCCTGCAAAACGGACAAACGCGAGCTGGTAAAGACCGGCATCGCGCTGCTGGGTCAATTCGGCGACAAATCCGACGCGGATGTGCTGCTTACGCTGGGCCGCCACGAGGAGTTTACGTTTTTCGCGGCCCCGGCGCTGCGGGCGCTGCTGGGTGCGGACGGCGTCAACGACGCGCTGCTCCCCCTGGCGGATCAGGTGGACGGCTGGGGCAAGACCGCCATCCTGTACGAGCTGAACTACAGCGCGGAAGGCTCCCGGGCGCCCGAATATCTGCTGCGCCGGGGCTGCCGCAACCGCCTTGGCCTCGCGCTGAACGCCAATCTCTGTGCCACGAAGGGCCAATTGGCGGAGCGCCTGGAGGCGCTGGCGGATGAAGCCGCGGGGGACGCCGCAGCCAACGCTATACTGCCTGCCCCCGGCACGGAACCCGCGCCTGACGCTGCCGCGCCGGGAGCCGCGCTCATTGACGACGAACTGCGCACGGGCATCTGCGACATTTTGCGCGGATTGACCGAGTTCGACGGCGTCCACGACAGCCTCAACGACTACAAGCATGGCATTGCGGCCCGCAACGCCTTCGTGCGGCTGATGAGAGACACGCCGGAAGTGTTCGCCGGCGATCCGCGGGCGGCGGAAATACTGGAAAGAATGCGTTAGAAAGTTATTAAGGGGCTGTAAAAAAAGTCCCGTGCAAGACCGGCAATCAATCGCTACACGGCAAAAGATTGCCGGTCTCGTCATTTTTTTAGCAAG
>CACZOW010000325.1 GCA_902782885.1 uncultured Ruminococcus sp.
CCCAGTTTGTCCTCCAGGAACGCAGCCGAGTCTTTGCCTGCCACCACGAATCCGTTGTCACCGAACTTCACATCGGCGTCAAACTCGTAGTACATGTACGGATACTCCCGCCCGCCGCTCACCAGCGTGCCGTCCGGGAAAGCCGTAAACTGCCAGCCGGTATCCGCGGAGTATGCAGGGTACGACACGGTCAATGCGTCCGGCTGGCCCAGTTCCGCGTTGACTTCGGTCTCCGCCTCCGGATAGAAAAAGATGACCGGTTTGCCGATCTGGACCCGGACAAAAGTGTAATGACCCGCCGCGAACAAAAAGCAAAACAGCAGTGCGCTGAAGAGCGCCATCAGTGCCAGAGAAAACGACACCGCATTGCCCGCGACCAGCTGCGCCCGCGCCGGACGGTCGTCGGACTTTTCCCCGGACAACGCGCGGACCCCCGCCACGAACATAATTATCGCGAGGATAAACAGCAGAAACAGCAAAACCGTCAACGCGAGCGCGCTGTACTCTGAGTCAGTAAAGCCATAATCTGCCATGTTTTTAAAGACGAACGCCTGCTCCATACCATACTGGGATACCCAGGAATTCACCATGAGCAAGATCAGCAGCGCGCCCAGGCACAGCGCACCCGTCCCGAGCACGATGTTCAGGCCTTTCTTGAGTTTGTCCCTGGTTTTCGCGGCGGATACAAAGCAGAACGGAGCGTATACGATCAGCGCAGCGGCGAACAGCAATTGCGTGATCAATGCGACAATACCAAATATTTCAGTCAGCAATAAGTATTTTTTCATCGTTGCCTCCTATACCGCGGCGCCGGTCAATGATAGTACAAGGTCTGCGCATACATACCGAACACAGTTGTACTTAAATAATACAGCAGCACGAAAAACATGAAAACGCAGACCAGCGCGGCGCAAATGCGGAGCGTGCGGCGCGGCCCGTACTCCGTGCGCGAGGCGGCAGTGATCAGCAGCGCGAGGCCGGCGCCCGCCGCCAGCAGCCCCAGAAATGCCAGCGCACCTGTAACGAAAGAACCTATATTCATCTTTCAGCCACATCCTTTCGATCCAGTTCGGACCCGCCCCACTCCAGGACGGTGAAACCGGTACGGGTCAGTACCGGGAGATCCTGCGGCGGAAGCTCCACGGCGAGCGAAGCATCGCAGGCAGCGAACAGCATGTATACGCGGAGGATATTGTCCGGCGCCGGCGTTATCTCGAGCGGCATCAGTGCGTCAACATCTGCGCCGGTGAGAAACTCGATGCGGTTACAGTCGTTGACCGCCAGCCGGGGCAGCCAGTACGTGATAAACTCCGCCTGTTCCGTTTGCGTGAAGCCCATTGCCCCCAATTTTTCCTCTAAGAACGCGGCAGACGCTTCGCCGGGGACAACGAATCCCTCGCCCCCGAACCCGACGGGTTCCTTAAATTCATAATACATATACGGATACTCCCGCCCGCCGCAGACCAGCGTGCCGTCCGGGTGTGCCGTGAACCGCCAGCCGGTGTCCGCGGAGTATTCGGGGTACGAAACGGTCAATATCTCCGGCGCCCCCAGCCGCACCTTCACTTCGGTCTCGACTTCCGGGTAAAAATAGATGACCGGCTTTTCTTCGACCGATGTCGGAATGAATTTATTGTGACCCGGGACAAAGTTCGAAGCCGCGGGCAGCGAGATAAGACAAAGTACGGTCAAAAGGCCGCACGATACGATCAGGGACATCAACTGACCGGTGCTTTTCCGGCCGTCCGGCTCCGGATGCCTGAGGGCATGCACCCCGGTCACGATCGCTCCGATTCCCAGCGCGGCTATTATAAGCATTGCCGCTATCACGGCCACGGGGTTGTGGTCCCGGGCCAAATTGTACGCAAACGAACTATATTGTAAATGCCATGGATCGTTGCGCTGGGACAATACCGTAAACACCATTACGCACGTCCCCAGTGACAGGGCGGCAACGGCAAAAACGATATTGACCGCCCGCTTAAACCCGGAGGACGCTTTGACCGCCGCGATCACACAGAAGACCGCCAGGATCACGAGCGAGATCCCCCACGCGTCCTGTAAATATAAAATGATCTGGTAAATCAGCCGTACAGTTTCAGTATTCATAATGTATCTACGACCCGGTGATACCTTTCTTCCGCTTTCGCGCTCTCATACGCGGTATAATAATCAGTGATCAGATAAAACGCCAGCGGCAGCAGCAGCGCCAGCAACGCGGCAGTACATATCAGCACGCCTCTTTTACCGCCTGTGTCCCGCCTCGCGGCCGCGATCACCGCCAGTACCAGCCCCGCGAGCAGCGCAGCCGCGGCAATGCAGGCAATGATCAGCATAATCAGATATTTGGTGGTCATATTGTCCTCCCGTCCAGGTCAATCTCAATTCATGACCCGCTCTCACATATATAGACGCAAAAAATCCGCGTTGATTCCATATTGACTAAATTTTTCTAACGACAATGATTGTAGCAAACTTACGCAGACAATACAACTCCAATTTCGTTCCCCCGGAAATGCGGCGTCATCACTCGGTCGCAGTTTGCCATTTGCCCCTTGCCATTTGACCTTTGCCATTTGCCCTTGTCAATTGTCCCCTTCCGGGCGTATAATCTCCATGAACACCAGACTGATCAAACAGGGGGATATTTTCAATGAAAGACAAGTGGAAAAAGCTGCAGAACGGCAGCGACGTGCGCGGCGTGGCGCTGGAAGGCATCGAAGGACAGAGCGTTAATCTGACGGCGGAGGCCGCGGGCATGATCGCCGCCGCTTTCGTGTTGTGGCTGCGGAAAAAGACGGGCAAAAACGAATTGACTATTGCCGTCGGCAGAGACTCGCGGATATCCGGTCCGGCGCTGGCGGAAAGCGTGGTCAAGGCAATGAAAGCGCGGGGCGTGAATGTTGTCAACTGCGGTCTCGCTTCGACGCCCGCCATGTTCATGACCACCGTGACAGACGGCTACCGCTACGACGGCTCAGTGATGCTCACCGCGAGCCACCTGCCTTTCAATCGCAACGGCCTCAAGTTCTTCACGCCGGAGGGCGGTCTTGAGAAAGCGGACATCACCGCGGTGCTGGAACTGGCGGACGAGATCGAAGACGGCCTGCATCCGGCAGCGTCCGGCGCGGAAGGCAGCGAGATAAAGATCGATTTCATCACGATATACGCGGCCGGGCTGGTCAGCAAGATCCGCAAGGCGACCGGCGCGCTCAGACCGCTGGAAGGCACGCATATCATCGTTGACGCGGGCAACGGCGCGGGCGGTTTCTACGCCGAAAAAGTGCTGAAGCCTCTTGGCGCGGACACCGCGGGCAGCCAGTTCCTGGAGCCCGACGGCACGTTCCCAAACCACATTCCGAACCCCGAAGACAAGACCGCCATGGATTCGATTCAGAAGGCGGTGCTGGACAACCACGCGGACTTCGGCATTATATTCGACACCGACGTGGACCGGGCGGGGGCTGTTGACCGCCACGGCAAGGAGATCAACCGCAACCGCATCATCGCCATGATCGCCGCCATTGCCATCGCCGAACATCCGGGAGCAACGATCGTTACCGACTCCATCACCTCCTCCGGCCTCAAAAAATTCATCGAGCAGGAACTGGGCGGAGTGCATCACCGCTTCAAGAGAGGCTACAAAAACGTTATCAACGAAGCCATCCGCCTGAACGGCGAAGGCATTTACACTCCGGTGGCCATCGAGACCTCCGGACACGGCGCGCTTAAAGAGAACTACTTCCTGGACGACGGCGCATACCTTATCGCGAAGCTGTTGATCCAGCTGGCGCTCATGCGCAAAGAAGGCCGCCACATCGACGAACTCATCGACAAGCTGGAAGAGCCCGCGGAGGCCGTGGAATTCCGGCTGAACATCGCGGACAACGATTTCAAGACCTACGGTCAGGGCGTCATCGACGCGCTGGGCGAATATGTAAAGACCCAGGCGGGCTGGGCGCCGGAAGCGGTCAATTACGAAGGTCTCCGCGTCCGCTGCGAGAACGCCGACGAGCGCGGCTGGTTCCTGCTCCGGCTCTCGCTGCACGATCCGCTGCTGCCGCTCAACATCGAATCCGACGTTGCCGGCGGCAACCTGGCCATCGCGAAAAAACTTGTTCCCTTCTTCAAACATTTTGAAAAGCTGGACAGCAGCTCCATCGCCGGATTTGCCGGTTGAAAGGTGCAGAAAAATGAAAATATCGGCCGCAATCAGAACTGCCGCGATCGTCGCCGCGCTTGCCCTGCTGGGAGGCGCGGCGGCTTTTGGATTATTGTCAAACAGACCCGTCGTTACAGCCCGCGCGGAAAGCTCCGGCGCCGGCCTTGGCCCGGAAAACCGGTATGAGTGCGAAAAGGCAACGTGCTACGACGCCGCCGGCAAAAAGAAGATCACAAATACGCAGGTCAGCGACAAAGACGCCTCGGGCGGCGCGGTAGCGGGTTCCACCGGCGGCAAAAACTTTCTGTTTGAGGACACGCCGGAAGCCAATGTCATCCACATTGCCTACGCCACCTACAACACCTCCACGATGCAGGCCGCGATCCGCTACCCCGACGCGGAAGAGTTCACTCCGCTTTGCGTGATCGACTTTTCCACGTCGAATTCGTGGGATATGAAGTCGTCGTATATTGCCGTCTCCCCTATCGTGTACATCCCGGAAGGCTCGGATATCATGATCCGGCCCGCTGTGGACGTGAATCTGGATTACTTATATTTCACGCAGGAAAGTGCCGCGGGCGGACAGGAACCGCCGGCAGGTACTGTGGGTGCGGACAGCTTCTCAATCACCGCCGAACCGGACGTCATGGCCCCGTACGGCTCCAGCGTGCGGCTCACCGAAGGGCAGTCGTTCACCGCAAAAGTCGCCGGCAACGGACAATTCAATGTGCTTAGCATCACGTATTCCGCGGACAATGGCGCTTCCCTCACCGTCACAACCGCAGGCGGCAATTCCGCCGAATTTGCGCTTCCCGCCACGCCCCGCCGCTCGTATTCCGACGCGGGCATCCGGCTGGGAGACTTTAAAGACGGCGAAACATTGACGTTTACGTCCACCGGCGGCGAACTGCGGATCGCCTGCTTCACCCCCGCGTACGCGCCGGAAAGCAGCACGGTCACAGTAAGCGGTCTGCCTGCGGGCAGCACACGGCTCACGGTAACGCTGGACGGGATCTGGGACGCGTGCGGCGAACCCTACTCGCAGTGGGAAGTGCCCGCAACCGTGCCGGAACTGTTTTTCGCGGACGCGGTGCCGGTGCCGGGACTGTGGGGCGACGCGGCGTATTCACTGGGCAGCTACAGCAACTCCAAAATGTGGCTGATGCGCCGGGTCGTGCTGGAAGAAGAGCCGTCCGGCCAGGTGCTGCTGCGCATCGGCAGCGCGATGTACGGGCGGTATATATATGTCAACGGCGCGTTTGCCGGCAGCTATGAATACAACTATTCGTCTTCGGTGACGGATGTAACTGGACTTCTGCACCAGGGCGAGAACCGGATCGTGATCATGCTGGGTTCGTTCTCGAATCAGTTCAACAATCCGAATACGCCTGCGCACGTGCTGTACGACGGCGAATCCAGCGACGACGAGCCGGGGATCACCGACTCGGTGGAGTTGATCTTCAACGGCGGAGCGGAAGTTGACGCCGTGCAGACCGCGGCGGATATTGACCGCGGCGCTGTGACCGCGAAGATCCGGCTGCTCAACCGGAAGGATCAGGATATTGTCACCGATATGAAGTTCACCGTGTACGAACTCGGCCGGTTTACCGACGGCCGTCCGGACATGGCGGAACGCAAAGTCGGCGAGCTCTTCACCGCCGGCATAACCATCGCCGCGAACGATACCGCCGAACTCACCACCGGGGCCATTGCGCTGTCGGATTGGTCGAGAGCTAAATGCTGGACTCCGGAAAAACCGTACCTGTACCGGCTGGAAATTGAAACTTCCGGCGACACATACTCCGTGCGGTTCGGCATGCGCACCTTCGAGTTCGAAGCGGGCACCGGCATGGCGCTGCTCAACGGCGAGCGGCGGTTCCTGTTCGGCACGAACGTGGCCATCGAGCGGTATTTTGACGACGCGCTGTGCGGCACTACGCCGTGGGACGAGGCCTGGATCCGCAAATTGTACGCGGAGTACCGCAGCATCAACTGGACCTGTTTCCGCACGCATCTGGGCCACGCCAACAGCAAGTGGTTCGATATTGCCGACGAGGTCGGAATGATGATCTTCGACGAGTATCCGATCTGGGGCAACGCCGGCGACGACACCATTAAAACCATCACGCCGGAGATCAAACGCTGGATCGACGACCGGGGCAACCACCCTTCCCTGATCGTATTCGATGCGCAGAACGAAGCTACCTACGACCTCCCCGACCGCATCATCAAGCTGGGCCGCGAGTACGACCTCCAGCACCGCCCCTGGGACAACGGCTGGCGTCCGCCGGTAGATGACA
>CACZOW010000326.1 GCA_902782885.1 uncultured Ruminococcus sp.
CCGCACCCTGCGCACCCTCGAAAAGCGGGAGATAGTCCGGATTCTCGATGAAATCCATTTTGATCACGTTGTCGTAGTGGTCGTTTGCGAACTGCTCGATGATATAGGACTTACCGACCTGACGAGCGCCGATGATCATCAGCGCCTTTTTCGGGTTGTCCTTGTAGAACTCTTCAATTTGTTTTGTGATTTTACGTTGGAGCATTTTTCATCCTCCCATAATTCTCAATGGAATTATCGTAACGCAAATCCACGGAGAAATCAAGATATAATTTACACTTTTCCATGAACTTTTTCGCAGATTCGCCGCACTTTTCTTGACACGCTCTTCCGGCAACCTGTTTGCGGAAGCCGATAAACGAAATACGCGAAACAAATTTCGCTTCATTTCGCATAGATTTCGCATAATTTCGCTTGGATTTCGCTTGGGATTTCGATAAGCCGTATCTTAAGAACCTGCTTTCCAGCTCACCGATCCGATGAAATTATGGACGCTCGAATTCACGATGTCGTACCTCCGGGGCAAGGTGACGAAAGCATTGATGCCCGTTCCCGCGGCGGGAAAAAAGAGCCGGACTGTCTGCTTTATATTGACCGCGTTTTTAGAACAGGTCGCTGATCGGGTTGGGCTCGCGCTTCCACTGCATGCGCACGTTTTCGAAGGTCTCGTCGGGGATGTACACCTCGCCGTGGGAGGTCTTGGGCAGTAACTGATCGCCGGCGACCTCCTTCGTGCAGCACGCGTTGTCGTACCGGAATTTGTCGCGGGCGGGCAGGCTGCGGAAGTCGGGAATGTCCATGGGAACGTTGCCCGCCAGCACGGAGCGCCAGGCCATGATGCCGCAGAGGCCCATGTTGGCCGCGGTGTACACGTCGATGCACCAGTCGCCGTCCGGCCGCCTGAGGATCTTTTCAATAAAGCAGTGGGTGGTGTAGAAATCGCTGCCGCCGTGGCCCTGGGACCTGACGGCAATATTGCTGCCGACGTCGTTTACCGGATCGTAATTGTCCCAGGTGCCCTGACAGACTTTATTGCCCTCGCGGTAGATATTGAACTCCGCGCTGCCGTAGCGGTGCGACTGCATCATGCCTTTGGTGCCGTATACCTGGTAGTTGACGCTGCCCGGCTCCATTTTCAGGCCGCCGTGGATGCTCTTCACGATGGCGCCGTTTTCCAGCGTGATCATTTCGATGCCGGCGCGCTCCGGGATGCCTACGCGCAGCTGCTTTTCTTCAATGTTGAGGTTGGTTTCGAAGCCCACGACTTTCACCGCGCGCAGGCCGGAGATCGTGATCAGCGGGCCGCAGGAGTGGGTGCAGTAGAACGTCGCGAACAGGCGGTTGCGCCAGTGATCGCGCTCGCCGTACGTTATGTCGGGCCAGATGGAGGTGCAGTCGTGGATGTACTCGCCCTCGGCGTACTGGATCTCGCCGATGTCGCCGGCACGGTACCGTTTCCACATTTCGAAGGGCGCCTTCATGTAGCAGTAGTTTTCCGCGTATGAGTAGATCAGCCCGGTGCGCTCCACGGTCTCGATGAGCTTCACCAGCTGCGCGGGCGTTTCCGCGGGCAGCACTTCCGACATCACGTGCTTTCCGGCTTCCAGGCACTTTACGGCGTAGATGGCGTGTTCGTGCGCGTAGTTGGCGAGGACAACGGCGTCCATATCGTGCTTTATGAATTCGTCGAACGAGGTGTAGACGTCAATATGCGTGCCGGCTTCCTGCGCGGCGCGCTGACAATTTTCCAGCAGCGGTTCGTATTTGTCGCAGACGGCAACGAGCTCCGCGTCCGGGTGGTTCAGCAGCTGATGTACCATTACGGATCCGCGCGCTCCGCCGAACACGCCGATCTTTACTTTTTTTGAATTGACCGATTCGTTCATTTTCATGTCGCTCCTCTGCCGCCGCGGGCGGTGTTTGTTGACAATAGTTTACTATCATTTGCGCGGATTGTAAATGATTCTTTGTTTGCTGCGCGTGACCCGCACCTCGTTTGCCCAAGAAAGAAATGAGTTGACCTTGTGCCTTATAAAGATTAAACTATTTAATGTTCTGAAAGAGGGTCGCGGGGGGCGAAAGGCGTTGACCGTGGAAGCGGGGCGGCAATACGAAGCAGTCATCGGGCTGGAGATACATATCGAGGTGAAGGGCGCCGGCAAAATGTTTTGCGGGTGTCCGGCGGAATTCTCGTTGACCCCCAACGTCAATACCTGCCCGGTCTGCATGGGTTTTCCCGGGGCGCTGCCGCGGTTCAACCGGAGGGTGTTGTCCCCGGCGGTGCGCGAGGGCCTGATGCTGGGCGCGGAGATCGCGCGTGAGGTGCGCTTCGACCGCAAACATTACTTTTACCCGGACCTGCCGAAGGGCTATCAGATCACTCAGGCGGAGCTGCCGCTGGCGCGCGGCGGCGTGATCTTCGTGCACCGTGAGCGGCCGGTTTTTGAACAAGGGGACAGACCCGTTTTTGAACAAGGGGACAGACCCGGTGTTCAAAAAAGCGGGGTGCGGGACGGGGGGCTGATTGCCGTCCGGATACGGCGGATGCACATGGAGGAGGACGCCGCGAAGGTCAATTACGGGGTGGACGGGGCGATGCGTATTGACTACAACCGCGCGGGGGTGCCGCTGCTGGAGATCGTGACCGAACCCGACCTGGCGAGCGGCGCGGAGGCGGCGGAGTTCGCGGAAAAACTGCGGCTGTACACCGTGTACGCGGGGGTGTCGGACTGCCGGATGAATGAGGGCAGCATGCGAATTGACGTCAACGTTTCCGTTCACCGCCCCGGCGACCCGCCCGGGACCCGCGTGGAACTGAAAAACATCAATTCCTTCGCGTTCATGCGGGCGGCGATCGATTTTGAGATCAAACGCCAGACCGCGCTGCTGGAGGCGGGGGAGCCCGTGCCCCAGGAGACCCGCCGCTTTTCGGAAGTGACCGGCGAGACGCTGCCCATGCGCGCGAAAGAAACGTCGGTGGAGTACCGGTATCTGCCGGAGCGGGATATTGCCCCCGTGCCCGTGAGCGAAGCGCTGATCGCGGCGGAACGGGCCGCGCTGCCGGAAAAACCGGATGTGAAACTGGAGCGATATGTTGACCGGTTCGGGCTCAGGCGCGCGGACGCGGAACTGATAGTTGCGGAACCGGCGCGGGCGGCGTATTATGAGGCCGTGTGCGGCGAGCCCGGGATCGCCGGCAGATATGAGGCGGAGGCCGCGGTGTTCTGCATTGCCCGGATCTTCCCCGGGGACCGGTCATTGACGCCTGTGCAGACCGCGGCGATCGTGCGGCTCGTGGCGGAAGGCGAACTGGGCAGCGCCAACGCGGGGAAGCTGGTGGATATTGTCGAAGGCCGTCCGGACGCAGATCCGGCCGCCGAGATGACGGCGCGGGAGCTGGGGCTGATCAGGGATCCGTGGGTGTTGACCGCGGCGGCGGACAACGCCATTCGCGCCAATCCCGAAGCGGTCCGTCAATACCTGAACGGCAAAGAGGCGGCGCTGCAGGCGCTCAAGGGCGCATGCATGAAGGCTACGCGCGGCCGGGCGGAACCGGCGCTTTTAGATAAATTGCTCAGAGAGCGGCTGGCCGGCCGCAATTGACATACGGAGGATATACCGGACATGAACGACAATTTTGTGAACGTCAAACTGAAAGAATTCACGGCGCGGCTGCCGGAGCAGAAGATCGCGGTGCTGGGCTTCGGCGTGAGCAACCGCGCGCTGCTGCGTTTTTTGAAGGGAAACGGCGCCCGCAACGTGTTTCTGCTGGATCTGAAGGACAGCGCGGAGGCGCGGGCGGAGGCGGAAACGCTGGTCGCGGAAGGCGCGCTTTCCGGGTTCACCTTCGGGGAGACGTATCTGGATGGGCTGCCCGCGGGCGGCTTCGATCTGATATTCCGGTCGCCGATCATCCGGCCGGACGAGGCGCATATTGACGCCGCCGTGCGCGGAGGAGCGGTATTGACCTCCGAAATGGAAGTGTTCATGGAGCATTGCCCCTGCCCGATGTACGCCATCACCGGCAGCGACGGCAAGACCACTACCACGACTCTCACCGCGCGCCTGCTGGAGGAGCATTACAGGGGCACGGACGTGCGCGTCTGGCTCGGCGGCAACATCGGCACGCCCCTCATCGACAAACTTGATCAGATCAACCCCCGCGACCGCGTGGTGCTGGAACTGTCCAGCTTCCAGCTGATGCACACGCGCGTTTCGCCGGAGGCGTCGGCGATCACCAACATCACGCCCAACCACCTGAACGTGCACAAGGATTATCAGGAATATATCGACGCCAAAAAGGCGGTTTTCGACCGTCCGCTGAACGCGTTTGCGTCCGGTTTTTTGAACAGGGGACAGACCCGTGTTCAAAAAAAGCGGGTGGTGCTGAACGCGGGCAACGCGGTCACCGCGGGCATCGCGCGGGCGTTGGCGGAGGACGGCGCGGGCGACATGGTGGTGGACGTGTTCACCGCCAAATCGGCAAAAGAGACCGCGCTCTCGCTGCCGCACAACGGCGCCACGGCATTCTTTGACGGTGGCAAACTGGTGTTCCGCGGTTTCTGCGCGGGCTGCGGCGCCTGCGCGGGTCAGACCTTCGAGCTGGAGCGCGAAAACGTACTGCTGCCCGGCCTGCATAACGTGGAAAACCTGATGACCGCGGCGCTGCTGCTCCGGACGGAGATCAGCCCGGAGGACGTGCGGGAAGTTGCCGCCCGCTTCGGCGGAGTGGAGCACCGGCTCGAAAAAGTGCGTGTGCTGGACGGCGTCACGTATATCAACAGCTCGATCGACAGCAGCCCCGAGCGCACTATCAACGCGCTCTCTGTATTCCCCGACCGCAGCCTGGTGATGATCGCCGGCGGCAAGGACAAAAATCTCGACTACTCGCCCCTCGGCCAACACCTGGTGCGCAAGGTCAAAACGCTGATCCTCACCGGGCCCACCGCCGCCAAGATCGAGGCTTCGCTGAATGCCGCCGGAGGCGCGGATGTTGTCAACGTCGTTCACGCTTCTTCGTACCCCGAGGCGGTTGCGGCCGCGCGTCAATACGCCGTGCCCGGCGACGTCGTGCTCCTGTCGCCCGC
>CACZOW010000327.1 GCA_902782885.1 uncultured Ruminococcus sp.
CCGGCGCCGCCGCGATCGCGTTCGTGATTGTCCGCGGCAAAAATCGTGCCGCAGCCGCGGCGAAGAACTGAGGCCTGTCATGTTCCGGGAGATGCGAAGACCCAAACAGCAGCTCAGCCGCGAAGAGTGCATCGCGGTTCTGAAGGAGACCAAAAGGGGAGTGTTGTCGCTTATCGGCGACAACGGCTTCCCTTACGGGATCCCGCTGGATCACTGGTACTGCGAAGAAGATCAGAAGATCTATTTCCACTGCGCGAAAGAGGGCCACAAGATCGATGCTCTGAACGCTTGCGACAAAGCGGGTTTTTGCGTTATCGACGACGGATACCGCAGGGACGGGGAATGGGCGATCAACTTCCGGAGCGTAGTCGTGTTCGGCAGGATAAGACCGGTAAGCGGCGAAGCTAAGACCCGACTGATCTGCTCCGCGATCACGCGTAAGTTCACCGACGACGAGGCGTATCTCGAAAAAGAGCTGAAGGCATTTTTGCCGCGGGTGCTATGCCTGGAACTGGTGCCGGAGCATATTTCGGGAAAGCGTGTGAACGAGTCGTAAAACAGATAGGACGCGGCGTTCCTGAAAGGAGTTGGGTTATGTCTGAGAGATTCAAACTGATCGAATTTTATTACCACCCGGGCTATTGCGACATGCTCGGCGGGGGGCACAACGTGTCGCTTAGAAGGGATGAGGAGGGCATATGGCGCTGCATCTGCCGCGACCGGGAACAGCACGATGCGCCCGAGACCGTGACCGTATACGAGGTATCGGCTGATTCCGTGACGCAGTTTGAAGAGTTTATCCTTAAAAACAAGGTGCTGTCGCTGGCCAAACGTCCTAAAAGCGACGTTTTTGCAACGGACTACAGCCCGTGGGGCTACAGCATCGACTATGAGATAAAAAGATTTTCAAGAACCGATTGCAAATATTGCAGCATCGGTGAGTACAGGAAGTATTCAAAACGGGACCGCGACGTACTGAATGAACTGCATGAGCGTTTTATGGCGCTGCGCGGGCAGAAGATATCGGAGACGGTGGAATCCGAATAATAACGACCCGTCTCCGCGTTTCTGCGTTTTTATGTGCGGATCATGTCCTTCCGAACAGGAAGCGGTCAATACCTTTCATTGACTCCGTACCGTGCCACATGTGCGGCCCTTTAAATATGTCGTGACAAAGCAGTTCCTCCTTGCCGAACAGGCGATAGGCGGAACGGACCTGTTCCACGTATGGAATGACGTTGCCGAGACCTCCCGAACCGTTCAGCGGATCGGCATCGCCGGTCTCGATGACGAAGGGGCGCGGCGCGATCAGCGAACCGATGTCACCCACGTCGAAATTCTCCCACATGTGAGGAATATAGTTGCAGGAGCAGTTGTACAATTCCAGCAGCGCCTGTCTGAAACCGTAGAAGTAGCCGCTGCATGCCGCGTACGCGATGCGGTCTTCCATTGCGGTGAAATACAGTACCTGAAGGCCGCCGCCGGAAAGGCCGATGCAGCCGATCTTTTCGCGGTCAACGCAGGGCAGTGTTTCAATGTAGTCGGTGAGCCGCATCAGATCCCATACCCACATGCCGGCAACGCACTGCCCGAGCGGCAGCGCCATGAAATTCAGATAATAGCACGAACTGCTGAGCCTGGATCCGGCGTCGTCGCGCTGCATATTGATCTCGCGCCGTTCTCCGAAGCCGCGGGCATCCGGGCAGAAGACGATGGCGCCTTTTTTTACGGCCGCGGCGCCGTAATCGTAATTGTGCACGCGGATGGCTTCGGCAAGTTCGGGAAAGAAACCGTTGCCCGCGACCGCTTCTTTGCCGCAGCTGCCGTGACCGTGTGTGGCAATTACCGCCGGGCGTTTTTCTCCTTCGGCGATGCCGTCCGGTACCAGACGGTAAAACGTCATTATGACGTCCGGCTCGGTGCGGATCGTCCACTTTTCGCGCGTGTAGCCGTCCTGCTTTTCGCTGGAAATGAGCTGCGGATCCGGCTCGCACCAGGTCATGCGGTCAAGTCCCAGCAGGGTATGCAGTTTGCTTCGCGCGTTCTTCTTCCAGACCGAGTATTCGGCGAGGGTCCGGCAATCCATGCGCATTGCCGGCGCGTGATCGTTCATAAGTTTTGAATAGTGCGGCAGACACTCGTAATATTTGTTCATTTGCTTTGCTCCTTGTTTGCTGCTGTCAATCATTGCCCGGCGGGAGAGGCGCGGTCAATAAA
>CACZOW010000328.1 GCA_902782885.1 uncultured Ruminococcus sp.
ATCACCGCGTTCAGCACGATCTCGTTGACCCGGTTGCGGATGTTGTTCATAGCTCCGACCCACGCCATTTGGTCCCGGCGTTTTAGGCCTTCGGTGATGCCTTCCTGTCTGGCAAGCTGTTTTACCAACAGAAAACACATCTCATCCGCTTGATCGTCAATTTCTCGCAGATAGGAGTTCAGCGTCCCGTTCATTCTCATGACATTGACGGTTGTCGGGCGATTCTCCTTTAGGTACTGATAATGCCGCTGTCCCCAGATTCCAACGCCTTTTAAGTTGTCTTTCATAGTGCAATACCTCCTTTGCGATCTCATTGTACCGCAAAGGAGGTATTTTGAAAAATGTGCGATTATATTTTTTGAATACCCAATCTTTTAAAACTGGTATTGAAACCAGAAACAATACGAAACATTTTGTTGCATTTTGTCCCATCGCCACCGTGCTCTGCGTCATTGACAGCGCGCCCCTCCGTAGGCTATAATTGCAGGCGGAAGCAGGCGACTATTGACCGACGGAGAAATATTGGCGATGGGCTTAAATTTGATCATAAAAAACCTTTTAAATATGCACTCGAGGCTCGCTGCAGCGCAGGCTGAATTCGCGGCAGCGCACCCGAGCCTGGCCGCGGCGCAGGCGGAGGAGCAGCCGGAAAATGTCTGGCAGGTGCTCACGTCTTACCGGGCGATGCTGGCGTATGCCATCATTTTGATGGTGGCGGTGGCGGCCATAATGATGCTGCTGATCGTGCGCAGCGCGCGGGACGTGAAGCAGCGGGAAGCCGAGAAACGCAAGCGCGAAGCGCGGCGGCGGTTCAGCCGGCTCGCGCAGCTGGACAGAGAGGCGGAGAATCGCGGCAAAGTAAATGCGCCCAAATATGAGGGCGATCTGGAGCGGTTCTGCGTTGACTTCCGCGATTTTGCGGCGGCCAATATGGGGCTGTATTACGATATTGCCACCATCCGCGCGTTCGTGGCGTCGTTGTCCGTGACGCGGCTGATCATACTGCAGGGCATTTCGGGCACCGGCAAAACGTCGCTGCCTTACGCTTTCGGCAAGTACGTGGGCAACGAGGCCGCCATCGTGCCGGTGCAGCCGTCCTGGAAGGACAAGACGGACATGCTCGGCTACTACAACGAATTCACCGACAGCTTCACCGAGACGGAGCTGCTGTACAAGCTGTACGAGGCCAACCTCTCCGGCGACCTGTTCACCGTGGTGCTGGATGAGATGAATATTGCCCGCGTGGAATATTATTTCGCGGAGTTCCTGTCTCTGCTGGAGCTGCCGGATCCCGCCGCGCGGCAGATCGAAGTGGTGTCCTCCCGGCGCGAGAGCGACCCGAAACTGCTGAAAAACGGCAGGCTGCTGGTGCCCGAAAACGTGTGGTTCGTAGGCACCGCCAACAACGACGACTCCACGCTGGCGATCTCCGACAAGGTATACGACCGGGCCATGGTGCTCGAGCTCAGCCGGCGGGCGGAGCCGTTCAACGCCGTTGACCCCGGTGTGGCACGGATCAGTTTTGCGCGCATTGACCGCCTGTTCAAGGACGCCCTCGAGGCCAACTGGCTTTCCCTCGCCGCCCGTAAAAAGATCGAGGAACTGGATGCGTATCTGATCGAAAAGTTCCAGCTCACCTTCGGCAACCGCATCATGCGCCAGACCGAACGCTTCGTGCCGGTGTACCTGGCCGCGGGCGGCAGCGAGACCGAAGCTATCGATCTGATCCTCTGCAAAAAAGTACTGCGCAAACTGGAGAACCTCAACCCGGTGCTGGTGGAGACGCGCGCCGCCGGACTTTTGGAGAAACTGAACGCGCTGTTCGGGGAGGGGACGATGCCCCTCTGCGCCGAGTATATTTCCCGCTACATCAGGAGCTGACGGAGCATGGCCGCGGACAACATTTTCGACGGCTTCTCCCGCGAAGCCGCGCTGTACAAGTTAATAACGGAACTGGAGCGGCTCACGGCGCCGGATATCGGCAAGGGGCTGGGGCAGGCGTTCTCCGACCGGGGCGACGGCGCGCTGCGGGTGAGCGCGGTGCGGCAGGACTGCAGGATCGAGACGGACTGGCTGGAGCAGATCGAGGCGGGATTGCCGCATTTTCAGAAGGCCATCGAGCAGGCGCGCAGCCTGATCAAAAAGGACGGCGAAGTGGTGCGCATCGACCGCGCCAAGCGCTTTTCACGGGAATCGGTGAGCCACCTGGCGAAGCACAGCAACACCATCAAGAATATCGAAGACGACGGCCGCGTGCTGCCGGAGGAGATATACGTCACCGAGAACGATGAGGATTACGGCGTGTACGAGAACCGGTTCCTGTACCTGGCGCTGAATTACGTGCGCACGTTTGCGGAAGTGCGGTTCGCGGAGCTGTCGCGGCTCACGGCGCGGAGCGGGATCCGGCTGGCGGTGGAGCGGCAGGGCGGCGGCAACGATGAGCAGGGCGCGTACGGACTCGAATTGACGGAGAGCAGCCGGAGCCGGAGCGACGCCGTTGACCCCGCCACGCGCAGCCTGATCGAACGGATCCGGGCGGCTTCGGATACAGCGGCGGCAATGCTCAACACGCCCCTGATGCTCCGCGCCGCGGCGGCGCCGAAACTGAAACCGCCCATCGTGCGCACGAATATTCTGAAGAGCAACGTGGATTTCGCGGCGGTGTTCGAGTTGTATATGTATCTGTCGTCGTACCGCGGCAATGGCTACACTGCGGAAAAGCAGGAGACCGGCGAACTGGCGCTGGACGCAACCGGCCGGGACGCGATGCACGCACTGGCGCAGCTGCAGCTGTTCGCGGCGTACCAGAGCGCGTTCGGCAGCTGGGAAGACCGCCGGCGGCAGTTTGAGACCGAGGACAACTATCTCCGCCTCGCCGCCCAGGCACAGCGCCGGGAGACGCTGGAAAAGCTGCGGGAAGCGCTGGACGCGGGCAACACCGACCCGGCCGCCTACGCCGCTGCCCTGACGGAGCGTTACTGCGACGCGGAGGCGGAACTGGATAAACTGCTGCAAGAGCGGGCGGCAATGCAGGAAACGGAACGCGAACTTTCCCAGAACAACGCCCGCCTGACCTCCGAAGCCGCGCATCTGCGGGCAGAGGTCACCGGTACCCGCGCGGAGGCGCTGCGGCAGCGCCAGGAAGACGCAGTGCGGCTGGAGCGCGAATTCAGCGAGCGGTTCGCGGCGGAGCGCGCGGAGCTGGAGGCGGCAATGGCCGAGACCGAACGCCGCCTGAACGCGGAACTGGATCTGATGCGGGGCCGGCTGCGCGCGGCGGGCCTGGCGGAAGGGGACCCGGAGGCCGCGGCGGATACCGTCGGCCGCGAGGCGTTTCTGAAACTGGAGCGCGAGAAGAAAGCATTTGACAAGTACTTTAAGGCGCAGTGGCAGCAGTCCAAACGCCGGATCCGGCGCGAGGTGTACGGCGCGCGAAAGAGCGCCGGCGCGGACAGCGCGGAGGAGAGCGCACCGGCGGCCGACGCCGCTCCGGAGCCCGGGAAAGGAGCGGCTGACGAATGACCAAAGCCATCATCCGGACGATACTGCTTTCCCTAGCCGCGGCCGTTGTCACCGCGGTAGCGATCCTGTTCTGCCTGAGCCTCTGGAACCGCGACGGCATTGCCCCCCGCGA